>CAJGDU010000170.1 GCA_904502175.1 Clostridiaceae bacterium | reverse complement strand
CATGATCTGGAACGAGAAGGCCAGGGCGCAGAGGATGAGCAGGAAGTCTCCCCGCGAGACCGTGTACTCTCCGGCTTTGATGGAGAGCAGGTAGAGGCCGATGACCGCCAGCAGCACGCTGACCCAGACCCGGGCCGGGACTCGTTTTTTGAGGAAGATGCCGAGCATGGGGACCAGCACGACATAGAGAGCGGTGATAAAGCCCGACTTCCCCGCGCCGCTGAGGGCGATGCCCGCCTGCTGCAGGTTGGCCGCCACGGTCAGCATGGTGCCGCAGATGACACCGGAAATGGCGAGCGCGCGGAGAGACGCTTTCTTCTGTGCCGGAGTCGGCGGCACGTAGATGCCCTTCCGGACGGCATTCCGTTTCCGGACGATGCGGACCCCGAGGGCCACCAGGAACAGGAACAGAGATGCCACCACGCTTCGGGCCATGTTGAAGGAGAACGCGTCGAGCCGTTCCGAGCCCTGGACCTGAGACACGAATGCGGTGCCCCAGATGAATGCCGCCAGCAGCGGCAGAATGGTATGCCGTATGAAATTCATGCCCGCGCGTCCCTCCTTTCCTTAAAATGTCCGAACAAAAAGATTATACCGAGAGATAAAAGCCCTGACAAGCCATTTTTTGGCCAATCAGGGCTTTTGATAAAATCTTGTCTTTTTCATGCCGTCCAGGATGACGTCGCGGGCGTGCAGGGCGTCCTCCTTTGTGGCGGTCGGTGTATCGCCCAATGGATACGGGATGCCCAGCGCCTCGTACTTCACCCGTCCCATGTCGTGGTAGGGCAGCACGTCCAGCGCTTTGACGTTCGAAAACGCGCCGAGGTGCTCGCCGAGGGCTTCGAGCCAGCGGTCCTCCAGCGTGATGCCCGGGACCACCACATGGCGGACCCAGACCTCCTGTCCCCGTTCCGCCAGACAGGACAGGAACGCGAGGACGTTTCGGTTGGAGTGGCCCGTCAGCTTCCGGTGTTCTTCGTCGTCGATGTGCTTGACGTCCAGAAGGACGAGGTCCGTTGCGTCGAGGAGCCGGTCGAACTTTGCAAGGCGTTCCGGGTCGTCCGGGTCGAACGTGATGCCGGAGGTGTCGAGGCAGGTGTGGATGCCCCGTTCCTTCGCCGCTTCGAAGAGCTCGGTGACGAAGTCGATCTGTACCAGCGGCTCTCCCCCGGTGCACGTGATGCCGCCGTCCCGCAGCAGGGTCCGGACGCCCTCATACTCTGACAGGATATCCTCCGCTGTTCTCGGGGTGCCCCGGCTCATCTCCCAGGTGTCCGGGTTGTGGCAGTAGAGGCAGCGCATGGGACAGCCCGCCAGGAAAACCACGAACCGAAGTCCCGGCCCGTCGACGGTGCCGAAAGACTCGGTGGAGTGGATGTAACCTTCGCGCGCGCTCACAGGCCGGCGTGGAAGGTGCGGGAGATGACGTCATCCTGCTGCTCTTTGGTGAGCTTGATGAAGTTCACCGCATAGCCGGAGACCCGGATGGTGAGCTGCGGGTACTTTTCCGGATGCGCCTGGGCGTCCAGGAGCATGTCCCGGTTCAGGACGTTGACGTTCAGATGATGGCCGCCTTTTTCGGCGTAACCGTCCAGAAGCTGGACGAGGTTTTCGACCTGACTGTTCGTTGCCATAGTGTTCTCTCCCCTTTATTCGATGGTGATATTGTCTTCGCAGCAGCCCGGATCCAGTTCGATGTCGAGGTCCAGTTCTCCCATGAAGACCTCGTCCTTGCCGAGCGCGTTCGGAATGATGGTGAAGGTGTTGGAGATGCCGTCCTGCGCGTAGTCGAAGGGCAGCTTGGAGACCGACGCGAGCGAGGCCGCCGCGCCGTGGGTGTCTCTGCCGGACATGGGGTTGGCCCCCGGTGCCAGCGGCACGCCCTGCTTCCGGCCGTCCGGCGTGTTGCCGGTCTTCTTGCCGTAGACCACGTTCGAGGTGATGGTCAGGATGGACATGGTGGGGATGCTGTCCCGGTAGGTGTGGTGTTTCCGGATGGCGTACATGAACTGCTGCACCGTCTCCACGGCAAGGCTGTCGACGCGTTCGTCGTTGTTGCCGTATTTCGGGAAGTCGCCTTCCACTTCGTAGTCGACGATGACGCCGTTCTCGTCCCGGACCGTCCGAACCTTCGCGTATTTGATGGCCGACAGGGAGTCCGCGACGACCGACAGGCCGGCAATGCCGGTGGCAAAGTACCGTTTGACGTGTTCGTCGTGGAGCGCCATCTGCAGGCTCTCATAGTTGTATTTGTCGTGGGAGTAATGGATGACGTTCAGGGTGTTCACATAGAGCTCCGCCAGCCAGTTCATCATGGCGAGGAACTTCTCCCAGACGTCGTCGAAGTCGAGGTACTCCCCTTCCACCGCGCGGAACTTCGGACCGACCTGCGTGCCGAGGCGCTCGTCGACGCCGCCGTTGATGGCATAGAGCAGGCACTTCGCGAGGTTCGCTCTGGCGCCGAAGAACTGCATCTCCTTGCCCACCCGCATGGAGGAAACGCAGCAGGCGATGGCGTAGTCGTCGCCGTGGGTGACCCGCATGAGATCGTCGTTCTCATACTGGATGGAGGAGGTGTCGATGGAGATCTTCGCGCAGTAGTTCTTGAACCCCTGCGGCAGCCGGGTGGACCAGAGGACCGTCATGTTGGGCTCCGGCGCGGTGCCGAGGTTTTCGAGGGTATGGAGATAGCGGAAAGAGTTCTTCGTGACCAGCGGGCGGCTGTCGATGCCGACGCCGGCGAGGGACTCCGTGACCCAGGTGGGGTCGCCGGCAAAGATCTCGTTATAGGCAGGGGTGCGGGCGAACTTGACCATGCGCAGCTTCATGACAAACTGGTCGATGAGCTCCTGCGCTTCTTCTTCGGTGATGACTCCGTTCTGCAGGTCCCGTTCCATGTAGATGTCGAGGAACGTGGAGGTGCGGCCGAGGGACATGGCGGCGCCGTTCTGCTGCTTGACGGCAGCAAGGTAGCCGAAGTACAGCCACTGGACCGCTTCCTTCGCGGTCTTCGCGGGCTGCGAGATGTCGATGCCGTAGATGTTCCCGAGTTCTTTCAGCTCTTTGAGCGCGCGGATCTGTTCGGTCAGCTCTTCCCGGTGGCGCATGTTCTTGGAGGTCATGCGAGTGGGCGCCAGACGGAACTCCTTCTGCTTTTCCGCAATGAGGTTGTCCACGCCGTAGAGGGCGATGCGCCGGTAGTCGCCGATGATGCGGCCGCGGCTGTACGCGTCCGGCAGGCCGGTGATGATGCCCGCGTGGCGGGCCGCTTTCATGTCATCGGTATAGATGTCGAAGACGCCCTGGTTGTGGGTCTTTCTCCAGTTGGTGAAGATGTCGATGACTTCGGGGTCCACTTCATAGCCGTTGGTCTCGCAGGCCTGGGCCGCCATGCGGATGCCGCCGAAGACCTGAAGGCTCCGCTTCAGAGGCTTGTCGGTCTGCAGGCCGACGATCTG
>CAJGDU010000169.1 GCA_904502175.1 Clostridiaceae bacterium | reverse complement strand
TGGAAACTCATATTGTTGACGGCGTCCTTGGTTTTCACCTTGACCCGTTTCGAGAAGACACTGGCCAGACGCTGCCGGTTGCTGGAGTACAGCTTATATCTCTTGGAGACGTTTTTGAATTCAATGACAGGTTCCATGCGATTCACCTCCATCAGAGTACATCCGGCATGTCTTTGCGCAGCCGTTTATAGGACCACAGGCCCAAAAGAAACATGACGAGCAGTTCTGCCATGAAGACCCCGAAGCGGAGCGGATGCTCCCAGAACCAGGCCTCACTCATGAAGGCCTCACGGAACCCTTTGACGAGGTACGTGATGGGGTTCACTTTCAGGATGGCGGCAATGGTCTGGTTTTCCAGGGTGTCGACATCGAAGAAGATGCCGGAGATCCACAGGAAGGCAAAGACGACGGACTTGACCAGGTTCTGGAAGTCGGCGCTGATGGCGGAAATGGGTGCCGCGAACAGGGCCCACGAGGTAAAGAACGCGTAGGTCAGGAACAGATAGAAGAATATCTGCAGATGGTACAGGGTGGGCGGATGGCCCAGCAGAAGGCTCAGGACGTAGACCACGGCCAGCAGACAGGCTTCCACGAACAGGTTCGACAGACTGACGAACGTGGGGATGGTGGAGACCGGGTAGTGGATCTTCGTGATGAGGTAGCGGTACTTCCGCATGCACTCCGTGCCGCGGTGCAGCATGTCACTGATGTAGAACCAGGGCACCATGCCGTAGATGAGCCACAGGAAATAGACATAGTCTCCGTGGGGCTGGCCTTTTCTCAGGCCGAGGGACATGGCGAACCAGTAAATGAAAATGGTGATGACCGGCTTGATGAGCGCCCAGGACCAGCCAAGCGCGGAGCCGCGGTAGGTGCGCACCAGGTCGGACCGAGCCATTTTGACGGTCTGTTCCATGTATTCTCTGTGCTCTTGGATGATCTCCGTTAACACACTCATAGGGACCTCCGATAAGGATAAACTTATTCATGTTATTTTACCACCGATAGGCTTTCTTTACAATTAAAAGAAGAATCAGGGCGATTAAACTAATTTTTAAGTTTCCCACCTATAATGGAACCATCCGATGGGGAGACCATTGCCCTGTCCCCCAAAGGATTCTCATTTTTCATTCATTTTCTCCTATTCAAAAAGGAAAGCCCGAAGGTCCCCCGCCTTCGGGCTTTTCCTTTACCTACGCCGTTTCAGCGGCCAAATACTTGTACTAGTATAGTCAAAAAGAATTGTGCTCTTTTGTCTCAATTGCACAATCTTTGAAAAAATGTCCTTTTTTTCTTAAGTTTTTAAGATTTCCTTAAGGTTTTCCATATAATATGATGTCAATCCAAAGGGAACCAGTCACTCCCTCTGGATCAGGGTTTATCCACACCCTACTCACTTTTTCATTTCATTTTCTCCTATTTAAGGCAGCCCGGATGTTCCCCCATCCGGGCTGAACCCTTTCTATCCGCAAAAAACAAGCCTCCCGTCCGGGAGGCTTTTCTTATTTTTTCAGGTATTCGAGAAACGGTGTCACGTCGGTCCGGGCAATGCGCGAACGCCTTCTGCCCGCGAACGAGGCCGCCGTCACGAACGCGACGGGGTTGGTCAGATAGAGGCCGGCGCTGTAGGCCACTTTCGGGTCGGGACAGCCCGCCAGTTTTTTCATGTTCTGACGCATGCCGGCCGCCTTTCCGAAGGCCAGCGCGTCTTTCAGGGAAAACGCGAGGCAGGCCTGCCACATGACGGACCACCAGATGCGCGGCAGCACGAAGTCTTCGAACATGGGGGCAAAGTCGGGCGCCTCCTTTTTCAGATAGGGCACCAGCCGCTCGAGCAGAGAGATGCAGGTGAGCCGGTCCAGCCGGAAGGTGGCCACGGCCGAGCCCTCCTGGAGAAGATAGAAGTAGAGCCGGTCGGCGGTGCGGCGGATGTTCTTCGCCTTCGCGACGACCCGGAACAGGTAGTCGTAGTCTTCATAGTAGGCATAGCCTTCCGTGAAGCGGAACCCGTGTTCGCGGACAAAGTCCATGTCCTGAAACATGTTGTAGACGCCGAACTTCGTGGGGTCGGAGCCAATGGTCTTCAGCATGTCCCCCGTGCTGACGGAGATGCTGCCGGAGAAACCGCCGATGCCCTCAAAGGGACCGTCCGGACCCACCCGCTCCGACTGGAAGAAACACAGGTCGAACGCGGTGCCGCTGTCCACCAGAGACTGGAGCACTTCCGTGTACTCCGGGACGACGCGGTCGTCCACGTCGACGAAGGACAGGTACCGTCCCCGGACTTTCTCCATGCCGGCGTTGCGGGCGGCGGAGACGCCGCCGGGTTCCATTTCCACAACGGTCATGGGGAACGCTTCGCTGCGCTGGTAGGAGTGCAGCATGGCGAGCGTGCTGTCCTCCGAGCCGTCATCGACAAAGATGAGCTCGAAATTCTGCACCTTCTGCGCCCGGAAGCAGTCGATCATGCTGCCGATGTACTGTTCCCCGTTGTAGACCGGGAGCACGACGCTCAGCAGCGGCGCGGTTTTCTGATCCATATACTCTCCTTTAGCGGCGGGCCTTCAGGGTGGCGAACAGTTTCGTGTTTCCGGATTTGACATAGGAGATGACATTGCTCTCCAGATACGTGAGCAGCGTGCTGCGGACTTTGACCGGCAGCAGCATGACTTTCATGTAAAGAGACCGGGGCTGTGCGTTTTTGACCGCCTCTCTCGCCCGCGGCGTACTGATGTAGTACGAGATCTCCCGCATCTTTTCGGACCGGGGCAGCGTGCAGTTCCGGTTGGTCAGGTTCTCCACGCAGCCGATGAGCCGCTCGATGTAACGGCGGTCCAGGAACTCCCGCACCTCCGGGGTCATAAGGCCCCAGTACTGGTAGAGTTCTTTCATCCAGCCGTCTTCCTCTTCCCGCTTCTCATACATGTCGTCGCGGTAGCGGGCCGTCTCCGACTCCTCGCGCTTGCGGATGAAGTGATAGTACTTCTTCTCCGTCACGGCCACCCGCTCGATGTCGCGGACGACGCTCAGGTTGAAGGGGAAGTCGTCCCAGAACGTCTGGGGGAAGTAGAGCTGGTTCTTTTTGATATAGTCTGCCAGGAACAGTTTGTTCCAGGGCGTGTAGAGCAGGTTCTGGTCGAAGAGTTCGTGGGCGTGTTCCCGGAAGTCCCGCTGGCCCGCGAAGACTCTGGAGGGGACGCACTGCTCCTGGGTGAACTTTTCGGTGTCGGAATAGTAGGTGTCGATATAGAACCCCGCCACCACGAGCTGGGAGCGGTTTTCGTCGGCGATGCGCACCATGTCTTCCAGCATGGTGGGTTCGGCCCAGTCATCGGCATCGCAGAAGTAGAGGTACTCCCCTTCCGCCTGGTCGATGGCCACGTTGCGCGCGCTCGGCGCGCCGCCGTTTTCCTTGTGGATGACCCGGATGCGGTCGTCTTCTTCGGCATATGCATCGCACACGTCGCC
>CAJGDU010000168.1 GCA_904502175.1 Clostridiaceae bacterium | reverse complement strand
GTCAAACAGAGCACCAAGAAGGGCATCCTCATCACCGAACTCCACTGCAAGAAGGAAGACATGCTGCTGGTCAACTACGAGTCCCCGGACGGCGAGAAGCGGTTCGGCACCCTGTGGAACGGCGGCAACGGCTACGGCGATTTGAAACTGTACCGCAGAAAGTTCTTCTTCTTCAAAAAACTCGTCGACGACATCCACGCCACCAACATTGGCTGCGAATACGGCGAGTACGATTACTGAGCAGTTTCTTCTTTCGAAACAACTCCAATACAGGGGAGACCCCGCTTTGGCCTCGTGCCGGGCGGGGTTTCTCCCCTTTTGTAACGGAAAACTTGCCTTGTTTTCGACGGTAACGCAGGAGTATACTCTTTTCAAACTACTTTCCAGAGAGGAAGCAAGCTGATGAAACAGGTTTCCGTATATGCCGCCAACAAGAAAGGCGCCATGAACCGCATAACGACTGCCCTGCGCGAGGCGAACGTCAACCTCCTCGCCCTCGTCACCAACGACAGCGCCGAGTTCGGCACCATCCGCATGATTGTGGACAAGCCGGAAGAAGCGCTGTACGCGCTCCGGGAAGCCGGCTACATCAGCCAGCTGACGGACGTCATCGGTGTCGAGATCTTCGACGAAGTCGGCGGCCTGGACAAGCTCCTCGCGGACATCACCTTCATGAACGTCTCCGTGGACTACCTCTACATCTGCTACAACCGTGACAACAACACCGTCATTGCGGTCCTCCACACGGAAACCGACATTGAGGACATTCTTGCCCACAAGGGCTGGACCATCTCCAACATCTAAAGGGCGATACGCCTTCTGTTGCAAAGCGAGACCCGCTCCAACATGGGAGCGGGTCTTTTCTTTTTTCTTTATTCTTCCGGTGTATCGCGGCCGTCTTCGATGACGTCGGCAATGGACTCTTTTGCCTCTTCTGCCGCAACCTTCGAGCGGGCTTTCCGCTCTTTGAGCTGCTGCAGCTTTTCGGTGTTCACCTTGATGGGTTCGCCGCGGGCGGCCTTGGCCGGTTTGATGGCCCACTTGTCCGGGGTCACCTGCCGCTTAGCCAGACGGGTGTACACGAACTCGCGGAACAGGGCATAGAGCACGGAGCACAGGGGCACGAAGATGAGCATGCCCGCAACGCCCAGGAGCTCGCCGCCGACGGTGATGGCGAAGAGGACCCAGATGCCCGGCAGGCCGACGGTGGAACCGACGACGTGGGGGTAGATGAGCTTGCCTTCCAGCTGCTGGAGCACGAGGAACATGCCCATGAAGATGAGGGCCAGCTTCGGGCTCACCATGAGGATGAGCAGGGTGGAAATACCGCCGCCGAGGAACGCGCCGAAGATGGGGATGAGGGCGGTAATGGCAATGAGCACCGCGCACATCATGGCATACGGCATGCGGAAGATGGTCATGGCGATGAAGAACAGGAGGCCGAGGATGCAGGCTTCGAGGACCTGACCGCGGATGAAGTTCGAGAAGGTCTTGTAGGAGAGGCTGAAGACCTTGAGGATCTTCTCATTGGTCTTCTCCGGGAACAGCGCATAGAGCACTTTCTTGCCCTGGACCGCCAGTTCCTCCTTGCGGAAGAGCACATAGACGGAGAAGGCAAAGCCGATGAAGAAGGTGGCAACACCCGAGACGACGCTCGAGACCACGCCCACGCCGGAGTTCAGGAGAGAGCTGCCGGACTTCTGGATCCACTCCATGGCCTTGGACACGAGGCTCTTATAGCTGACGTCCGCGGAGGCGATGAGGCTCTCCGTCTGCGGGAACTTCTGAATGATCCACGCCTGGATGTCCGAGAGACTGCCGAGGTCCTGCACGTTCGCCGCAACGCTCTTTGCGGTGTCGACGATCTGCGGGATGATGATGAACATGGCGCCGGCAATGACGGCGAGGATGCACACCAGCGTAATGAACCAGGCCAGGATGCGCTTGCCTTTGAAGGGCTTCTTCCCGAGGAACTTGTTTTCGACCTGGACCATGGGCACGTTCACAATGAACGCGAGGCTCGCGCCGAAGACGAACGGGAAGACGATGTCCCAGAGCTTTTTCAGGACGCCGAAGACGACGCCGAGCTTCTGGAAGAACACCAGCATAATGATGATGGCAAGGGCGATGAGCAAAATCTTCTTGATGTTCTCTCTGCTCAGCCAGTCCATCTGGACCCGTTCCTCTTTCACAACGAGGTCGGTTTTCTTTTCTTCGCTCATAAGCGGAAAACTCCTTTCGGAAAAGGATGATCTTTCAAACACCCATATTATATACCTATTTATAATAAAATGAAACGGCCCGCTCTCAAGAGCGGGTTTTTGCATATTATTCGGTAAAAACTGGCCCGAAAAAGGCCCTTTTTGTTTCTGATTTGGAACAAAAAGGTGACAAAAATGTCATTTTTTACCTTAAAAAGTTTCAGACACTGTAACCGAAATGTGTCAGATTGTATTGCAACCCGCCGAAAACCGAACAACTTTTCAAACAAATGCTCTTGCAGATTTCACATTGACCCTCCCCGGAGCGCGTGTTAAACTACGCCCCATCAAATGGTGATTTGCACAAAAGGAAACCCCCGAAATTATGCAAAAAGTACAAACGGTTTCCCCGCATCTCCGTACAAACCACAAAATATAGATGCGGCGTACTTGCTTCACACAATAGGCGATCACCTTTTGGAAAGGAGCATAAGTATATGCGAAAAGTGAAAATCCTGTTTAGTATGGCCCTGGTGCTCGCGACGATGGTCCTCTGTATGGTCCCCTCCTTCGCAGCCACCAGCAACAAAGACAAAGTCTATAATGCCCTCATCAAGAACGGCCTGAGCAGCGCAGCAGCCTGCGGCGTCATGGCCAACATTGAAAAAGAGAGCAACTTCAACCCCTCGGCCGGCAGCACCTCCGGTGCCTATGGTCTCTGCCAGTGGACCGGCGGCCGCCGCTCCAACCTGTTCAGCTTCTGCAGCAACAACGGTTACTCCAGCAACTCCGTCGAAGGCCAGGTCGCCTTCCTCATGCATGAGCTGCGCGGCAGCTACTCCGGTGTCCTGAACACCCTGAAGAACGTCGCCAACACCGCGGACGGCGCCTACAACGCCGGCTACCGCTTCTGCTACGACTTCGAGCGCCCCGCCAACAAGAGCAGCCGCTCCTCGCAGCGCGGTTCTGTCGCCAAGAGCTCTTACTGGCCGACCTACAAGAACAAGGCCGAAGAGATCAAAAAGGCCGAAGCCGAAGCCAAGAAAAAGGCTGAGGAAGAAGAGCGTCGCGCCAACATGACCGACCTCGAGAAAGTCCTCGAGTACTACGGCATCAAGGTCGATTTCGTCAACGTGAAGAAATAACCGACCGCCATACAAAACACAACAACAAACAGGAAAAAAGACCTGAGCGAACTCCGCTCAGGTCTTTTACTATTCAGATGCTTTCCAGGAACCGGATGAGGGCTCTGCGGATGCGGCCGAGGAAACGTCGGATGCGGACT
>CAJGDU010000167.1 GCA_904502175.1 Clostridiaceae bacterium | reverse complement strand
TTCAATAATAGAAATACATATTATTAGACGTTTTTGACGACAAATGTGAAAAAGTGCAAAAAAGGCCGAAATCCGGGGTTTTCCGCAAAAAAGCGCAAAAAGTTCAAAAAAAATTTTCCGAAATCCGAAAACGAAACACAATATCTTGTGTTTTGCACAGAATTTGACCACAAGAGCGGAAAAAAAGCATCTTGCAAAGCCAGGGGGCCGCAGTTATACTGAAAATGCAAAAAGTGGGGCAAAATCCCTGATTTGAACACCGAAATGGTGGAAAGTGGGGGAAATCGTCATTCAGGAAAGGAGAGATGCTGCATGTACTTCGTTGGCGAATTCCAGCACAAGTTAGATGCCAAAAAGCGTCTTTTCGTTCCTGCCAAGTACCGCGGCGCGCTCGCCGACGGCTTCGTCGTCAGCAAAGCGCCCGACCGCTGCCTCTACATTTATTCCAAAGAGGAATGGGAACCCGTCGCGGAGCAGATCAAATCGCTGCCCGGTACCGAAGAGTACCGCCGGTTCAAGAGAGACTTCTTCCGGAACGCCGATCTGGCGGAGATGGACAGCCAGGGCCGGTTCACCGTCAAGGCGGACCTGCTCGAATACGCAGGGCTGGACAAAGACGTCATCATCATCGGCTCCGGCAACAAATTTGAGGTCTGGGATGCCGCATCCGTCAAGGCGGACAGCGACAAGACCCTTTCCGCGGACGACCTGGGCATTGAGGTCGTGTTCTGATGAACGGCCCTGCCTTCTCCCACATCCCCGTTCTGCTGGAGGAGACGCTCGCGTCTCTGGACATCAAGCCGGACGGCATCTATGTGGACGCCACCGCCGGCGGCGCCGGTCATTCCGCAAAGATCCTGGAGCGGCTCTCCGAAGAGGGGAGACTCATCTGCATGGATCAGGACCCCGACGCCATTCAAACCATTATAGAAAAGATCGGCTCTGACCCCCGGGTCACCGTCGTTCATGATAATTTTTCGCAGATCGAACCGGTGCTGACAGAACTGGGCATCACCGGGGCGGATGGTATTCTCGCCGACCTCGGCGTCAGCTCCCATCAGCTCGACACACCGGAACGGGGCTTTTCGTTCCATACGGACGCGCCCCTCGATATGCGGATGAGTCAGGAAGGCCCGACCGCGGCCGACCTGGTCAACACCCTGCCGGAGGCCGAACTCCGGAAGATTTTGTACGACTACGGCGAAGAGAGCTTCGCGCCGCGCATTGCCGCCGCCATCGTGCGCCGACGGGACGAAGCGCCCATCGAGAGCACGCTGGAACTGGCCGACATCGTGGCCGGCGCCATGCCGGCAAAGGCCCGCCGGGCGAAACACCCGGCCCGCAAGACCTTTCAGGCGCTGCGCATCGCCGTCAATGAAGAGATGGATGTCCTGAACGCGGGACTCGACAGCATGTTCGATGTCCTGAAAGACGGGGGCGTCCTGTCCGTCATCACGTTTCATTCCCTCGAAGACCGTATGGTCAAGCAGCGGTTCGCGAAATACTGCGAAGGCTGCATCTGCCCGCCGGAATTCCCGGTCTGTGTCTGCGGCAGAACGCCCGCGGCGGAACGGCCCTTCAAATTCCGGAAGGCCGGGAGAGAGGAACTGGAACTGAATCCGCGGAGCCGGAGCGCAACGCTCCGATCCGTCAAAAAACTACACAGCAGATATCCCGAATGATTTGCATACATACATTATGAAAGTGGGGAGGTGAGTCGGATGGCTGCTACTGCAAACCGAGGCGCGTATGACCTGAACGCGTACCGGAACAGTCGGAACGCGCGTGGCAACACGCAGAGCGGATACGTGCGGGGAACGGCGGTGCCGAAGACTCGCCCGCGCCCCGCGCCCCAGACCCGACCGGCGCATCGCCCGAAGGTCATCCGAAAGACTCAGAAACAGCTACGGGCAGAGACGAGACGAAGCCGGGCCGCCGCGGTCCGCATCGTCGCCATCGCCACGGTCCTGTTCCTGGCGCTGGGCCTGCAGATCTACAGCAGAGTCCAGGTCGATGAGCTGGACCAGAAGCTGACGGAGATCAATCAGCAGATCAGTGTCATCGAAAGCGATAACACACGACGAAACATGGAACTCAACGCCAGTGTGTCCCTGGAAAAAGTTGACCAGTACGCCCGCAATGAACTGGGCATGGTCAAGATCTCGGACTATCAGGTGAACTATATCAAACTGTCCGAAGAGGACA
Organism: Clostridiaceae bacterium; assembly: GCA_904502175.1. GTDB lineage: Bacteria > Bacillota > Clostridia > Oscillospirales > Acutalibacteraceae > RUG420. The sequence continues at coordinate 1,308 of CAJGDU010000167.1, read as the reverse complement.
TGGTCGAGGTCAGCGGCGGTAAGAGCCACGACAAAAACCTCGCCCAGAAAATCAAGATCAGCAAGAATGAATAATGCGCTCCGCAATTGAGAGTTAGGAAGACCTCCTAACTCTCATCGTCGTAATTGCGGGCCGATCCGGAGGATGTCATATGTCGAGAAATGTGAAGAAAAAGTTACAGGATCGGGCCCTTGTGGCCATGGTCCTGACGCTTGTTCTGGGGTTTGGTATCGGTGTCATCGGAATGATCAACACCGGTCTCATCCACGGGGAGGAGAACCGCAGAAAAGCGGAGTCGGAACAGCTGTCCGACACCGTCGTCGCGGCTCGCCGCGGCACCATTTACGACGCCAATATGAACATCCTCGCCCAGAGCTCTGACGCCTGGAAGATCTTCGTCAACCCGAAGGAGATCCCGGACGAGGAGACGGCCCGGAAAGCGGCCATCAGCCTGTCCTCCATCCTGGACATCGACGAAGATGACGCGCTGGCGGCCTGCCGGAACAAGGAGCGGAGCTATATCGTGCTCAAGTCCAAGGTCGACTTCAACACGAAACAGCGCATCGAGACCCTCCGCAACGAAAACAAGGGTTACAACCGGTTCCTCGGCATCGAGGACGATGTCACCCGGTTCTACCCCTATGACAATTTCGCCTCCACCGTCATCGGCTTTACCGGCTCGGACGACAAGGGCATGGCGGGACTGGAGTCCGCCTACAACAAGAAACTGACCGGTCTGACCGGCCGGAGCATTACGGCCCAGAACGCGAAACAGCGGCAGATCGCCTCCGAATTCACGACGTTCTTCGCCGCGCAGGAAGGCGTCAGCCTCCAGCTCACCATCGACGACGCCATCCAGTACTATCTGGACTCTGCCCTGTCCCACGCGGTCAGGACCCAGCAGGCGTCCTACGGCTACGGCATCGTCATGGATGTCAAGACCGGCGCCATCCTCGCCATGAGCAGCCAGCCGGACTACGACCTGAACGAGCCGTACAAGATCTCGAACGCCGCCACGAAGGAGGAACTGGACAAGATCCAGAACGACGAGGAACGGGCGAAGGCCACGACCTCCGCGCTGTTCGCCCAGTGGCGCAACCGCACCATCACCGATACTTACGAGCCCGGCTCGGTCTTCAAATGTGTGACCGCGGCGGCCGGCATCGAGGAAGGGGTCGTGAGCCCCGACGAGATGTTCGTCTGCGGCGGCAGCTACCGGGTCAAGGACATCACCTACCACTGCTCCAACCGGAGAGGCCACGGGTCCGAGGACTTCACGACCTCCCTCATGAACTCCTGCAACCCCAT
>CAJGDU010000166.1 GCA_904502175.1 Clostridiaceae bacterium | reverse complement strand
CAGCTTCGACGTCCGGGTGGACAAGAACGCCTTCGCGGCGAGCGAAGACGACCAGTCCTATGCCGTGGCCCTCTTCATGCTGGGCGGCTACTACCAGATGTTCAGCGGCATCCCGAGCGACCAGGTAGACGTCACGCTCAATTTCATCGATGACCAGTCCGGTCAGACCTTTGGCTCGGTATCGTATCAGGAGGCCATGGCCGGTATTTGACAAACGTATCAAAAACCGTCGGATTTTTCGTCCGGCGGTTTTCTTTTTCGCCCAAAAATATGACAAAATATGCAATATCCTCTTGTGTTACTCATTTACAAATGTTAAAGTTATGGATAATTCCGCGCTTAACCATAGCGAAGACGAAAGGGCGATCCATCCATGTTCAAAAAACTCACCGCACTGCTGACCGCGCTGTTCCTGGTCGTGACCATGGCGGCGCTGAGCGTGTCCCCGGCGTTCGCCATTACCCAGGCGCAGGCAAAGGCACAGGCATACGCTTACAACAAGCACAGCATCGGCCTCACCAGCGTCGAGAATGCCCGGGACCTGGGAGGTTACAAGACGAAGGACGGCCGGACCGTCAAGTTCGGAAAACTCATCCGCACCGGAGACCTGACGAACCTGTCCGCCGCAGATCAGAAAAAGCTTCTGAAGAAGTACAAGATCACGAAGGACATCGACTTCCGCTCCTACCGGAACCTCATCATGGACGGCCAGGACCCGGAGCTTCCCGGTGTCACCTACCACCACTACCCGTACTCGTCGACCAAAAACTTCCTGCTGTCCACGGATGGCCTGGTCGTAACGACCGACATGCTGAAGGAGCTCATCGCCCTCGACTTCAAAGGCGACTTCTTTGCCACCTATTACAGAGAGGGCTACGGGAGCATCTTCACGAGCGAGGACGGCATTGCCATGATCCGCGGCTTCTTCGATGAGCTGCTCGACGCCAACGGCGCCCCGGTCCTGTTCCACTGTGTCCACGGCAAAGACCGGACCGGCAACGCCGCCATGCTGCTGCTCACCGTCCTCGGTGTGGACAAGAAGACCATCATTGAAGACTTCCTTCTGACGAACGACTACTTCGCGGACGAGCAGAAGACGACCTACGACCGGGTCTACAGCCTGACACACAACAAAGCGGTGGCGAAGGACATCTCGCTCATCGACGGTGTCAAGCGCGACTGGATCCTCAAGTCCTACAAGACCATCGAGGAGAACTACGGCTCCGTGGACAACTTCCTCAAGAAGACCATCGGGCTTTCGAACAAGGACATGAAGAAACTTCAGAAAGCCTATCTGCAGTAAATACACACCCCGTCGGGTTCCTGCCCGGCGGGTTTTTTGTCCGCGCCCGTTTCTGGAAACGAAATAGAGACCTACGAGTTTGCCGGAATCCGTTGTACGGATGACTCGTAGATGTTACAGTGAAACTATCTTTCAGAAAGAATGGGGCGATCTGCATGAAGAAACGAACCTCTCTGTTCCTCGCGCTGCTCCTGGTCCTGGTCATGGCCGCGCTGAGTGTATCGCCGGCGTTTGCCATTTCCACAGCGGACGCGAAGGCACAGGTGCGCGCCTACCACCGGCACAGCCTCGGGCTGACCAGTGTGAAGAACGCGCGGGACCTCGGCGGCTACAAAACGAAGGACGGCCGCACGGTGAAGTTTGGCAAGCTGCTGCGCACCGGCGAGCTGGTGAACGTGTCTGCCGCTGACAAAAAGAAGCTCGTGAACAAGTACCGGGTGAAGAAGGACATCGACCTCCGTTCCGCCGACGACATCGAGCGCAACGGGGCGGACGTGAAACTCCCCGGCGCAACGTACTATCATTTCCCGTATTCTTTCGACCTCCTGGACAGCTACCTGCGCTCCCCGGCCGGTCTGGAACTGACCGTTTACCAGATCATGGACCTCGTCCGGCTGGACTTCAAGGGCGATGCGATCTCCAATTATTTTGAGGCCGGTTACATGAGCATGTATGTGACAGAGAAGGGCCTTTCTCTGTTCCGCAACTTCTTTGACCAGCTCCTCGCCGCCAACGGCGACACGGTCCTGTTCCACTGCGTCAGCGGCAAGGACCGGACCGGCAACGCGGCCATGCTCCTTTTGTCCGCCCTCGGTGTGGACAAGGAGACCATCGTCGAGGATTTCATGCTGTCCAATTACTATTTCACGGAGGACCGCGAGGCGCTCTATGACCGGGTGTACAGCACCATCCCCAGTGAGCAGATTGCCAAAGATATTTCATCCTTTGCCGGCGTCAAGCGCAACTGGATCCGCCGCTCCTATGACATCATCGAGACCCACTACGGTTCCGTGGACGGGTTCCTGAAGAAGGGACTGGGCCTGACGAACAAGGACCTCAAAAAACTCCAAAAAGCATATCTTCAGTAAAGAAGTGACCCGCCGGAACGCGTTGTTCCGGCGGTTTTTCTTTTCATTGTTCGGACATCGTTTGCATAGCTAACAATTGTGAACGCGTGTCCGGGTACTCCATGGTATAGTGAATCCCATAATGAATGAAAAAGGGGTATTCCTATGTGGAGAAAAATGACGGCCATTTTGATGGCCTTTATGCTCGTTCTGACCATGGCGGTCCTGAGCGTTTCGCCGTCCTTCGCGGTTTCCGCCGCGGATGCGAAAGCGCAGGCGCGCGCCTATCAAAAGCACAGCCTCGGGCTGACCAGCGTGAAGAACGCGCGGGACCTGGGCGGCTACAAAACGAAGGACGGCCGCACGGTGAAGTTTGGCAAGCTGCTGCGGTCCGGGAAACCGACCGACCTGTCCAAAGCGGACCGGAAAAAGCTGGTGCATCAGTATAAGCTGAAAAAGGTGATCGACTTCCGGGACCGCGCAGAGATCCTGATCGACGGGGAAGACACAAAGCTTCCCGGCGTGACTTACTACAATTTCTCGTATTCCATGACGCCCGTCAACAGTTGGCTACGTTCGACGGCAGGGCTGGACCACCTGTCCTACCAGCTCGAGACGCTCATTGCGCAGGACTTTGACGGCAACCTCATCTCCGCCTATTACGGAGTCGGCTACCGGAGCATGTATCTGACGGAGGACGGCATTGCGCTGTTCCGCAACTTCTTCCGCGAACTGCTCGACGCGAACGGCGACACCGTCCTGTTCCACTGTTCTTCGGGCAAAGACCGGGCCGGCAACGCGGCCATGCTCCTTCTGTCTGCCCTCGGCGTGGACAAAAAGACGATCATTGAGGACTATATGCTCACCAACGACTACTTTGCCGAGGACCGAAAAGAACTCTATGACCTGGCCTGCCGCATCGTCCCCGACAAGTCGATCGCCAAAGACATCTCCTACCTTCTGGGCGTCCGGCGCAGCTATATCGAGAACTCCTACCGGTCCATCGAGACCCACTACGGTTCCGTGGACGGGTTTCTGAAGAAAGGCCTCGGCCTGACGAACAAAGACCTCAAAAAACTCCAGAAAGCATACTTGCAGTAAAGAAATGGCCCGCCGGGTTTCGTCCCGGCGGTTTTTTCTGTTGTACCTGCGGCAGAACGTTATAT
>CAJGDU010000165.1 GCA_904502175.1 Clostridiaceae bacterium | reverse complement strand
TTGCGGAGACGCTGGAGCGGGTGGAGGCCGTCCGGGACCTGATGAAAGAAAAAAGCCTCGCCCTTTCGGGGGAGGAGTCTCTGAAGATCACCCTCGATGCCCCCGGCTCCGGTCTGGGACCGGGGACGGAACTGGCTGAATGGTTTCGCAGTGCCGGCATCGAATGTGAATATGCCGACCGGGACTTCGTCGTCTTCATGTTTTCACCGTTCAACCGCGGGGAAGACTTCGATGCGCTGGCACGGGCAGTCGAGGCACTGGAACCGGGCGAGCGGACGGAAACGGCCCGGCGGTCCACTGCGTTGCCGGAAGCGGTCCTGCAGCCATATGAGGTCCTCTCCGTACCCGCGGAGGAAGTGCCTGTGGAAAACGCGCTCGGACGCGTCGCCGCGCTGGTCCGCATCGGCTGTCCGCCGGCCGTGCTGCCGGTGGTCCCCGGCGAGAGGGTCGACAAAAACGTCATCGAGATCCTCCGATCCTGCGGCATCGAGACCCTCAACGTCATAAAATAAAAAGAGCACCGTTCGGTGCTCTTTTTTGTTATTCTCTCGTCTCCCGCCAGTAGGCGGCCATGCTCTGGCCCTTCTCGCGGGTGACTTCATTTTTGAGATAGTTTTCCAGCCCCACGCTTGCCGGGGTCCAGCTCACCGCTTCCTCTTCGGACTCGAACTCGACTTCCGCGTACCAGAACTCGGTGGGGAGGCCTTCGTCCACGTGGCTGACTTCCAGCTGCTTGCCGTCCGGCAGGACGTACGTCTTCCGGACCTTATGGATGAGGGGCAGGCCGATGAACGCTTCCAGTTCCCGGAACTGCGCTTCTTCTATGGGAAACTCCAGTTCCCTGCGGGAGAGGCCGCTGTCCCGGCTCTTGGACTTGAAGCAGAGAATGTATTTCTCCTGTCCTTCCGGCAATCCGTCTGCGGAAAACAGCACTTTCCCGGAACGGATGCGGACCGTGGGCTTGGTGGCCACATAGCCCTGGGCCATGTCCAGCGTCAGGAGCAGGGGAAGGCGCAGCCCGCCGTCCGGCAGGTCGTCCTCATTGTGCTCGGGCCAGCCGGACACCATCCATTTGCGTTCGATCTCCAGCGGGACACTCATCAGTTGATCTCCAGTTCATAGCCCTCCGGCAGGATGTTGCCCACAAAACCGCTGATGACTTCTTCGGCCTGGGTCTGCGCGGCGGCGATGAGTTCCTTCTTGCCCATGTTCTTCTTGGCGTCGGCTTCGGCGGCGACGAGGGCCTCCTGGACGTCCGTGTTGGCCTGGCGGTTGAACAGGGCCCATTTGGTGTCATAGAACTGCAGCGAGTCGGGGTCGATCTTGATGGACTGGACCGTTGCCTTCGGGACCGTGATGATGACCTTGCCGGGGTTGCCGTCGGCAGGTTCCTGGACCTCCGCGGTCACCTTGGACATGTCGATGCCGGCCACGACGTCTGCCGTGTACATCATGTTGAAAGAATTCTGAGTAATGTACTTGATCTGACCTTCGGTGAAGTTCACGACACCTTTATAGGTGAGTTTGGCAGTGGTCAGGTCGCTGCATTTCTCCAGCTGTTCCTCGACCATTTCCGCCGTGATGTTCGCCTTCGGTGTCTTTGCCCAGGGGCTGACGACGCGGCCCGTAGCCAGCAGATAGCCGAGCCCCAGCGCCAGAATGAGCAGGATGGCCAGCAAGGCGATCAGAAAATTCTTGAATTTCATGTGATTTCTCCTCCATTTTCTCAAAAAAACCCACCGGGCCGGGGTCGGAACGATAATGACCTGCCTCTCAGACAGGTGGGTGTCCATAAGACGGTTTCCATGCTCCCAGCGTCCCGAAATGGGGAGGTCTGCATTCCGCCGGCTGCCCGGACTCCCTTCATAAACGTGTTGGGTCAAAAATGTTCCGAGAGTGTCGAACCCAGTAGGCTGTTTACAGATTATTGGTCTTCGGCAACGTCGGCTTCAATGACGTCGATCTCGAAGAGGTCGGCGAGCCGCTCCTCAAAGATTTCCGCGACTTCGTCGAATTCGTCGTCATCCTCGATGGCGGCGAGATAGGTCTCTTCACCGTCTTCGATGACGCGCAGGATGATCAGTTCGGAGTCGGACTCCAGCATCTCTTCTTCCGAGTCGAAGGTGGGCAGCATGGCGACATACCGACCCTGGTCGGTCTCGATGCGGTCCAGTTCCTCGAAGATGTGCTCGACGCCGTCGTCGTCCTGAACGGTGATGAGATTCGGGTTATATTCCTGTTCGTTATCCATAATGGTAAACTCCTTTTTCTATTCTGCCTCCATTGTAGACGCAGCCCTCAGGGAAGTCAAATCTTGACTTTTCTCCGGTTTTCTGATTGGGCGGAATTGTGGTAAAATACTAGGGTAATCATCGATAGGAGACAGGACTGTGACACAACTCGAATACCAGGCATTACGGAATAAAATCGAATACCACATGGACCGGTACTACAATCAGGACGCGCCGGACATCTCCGACTTCGAGTACGATCAGCTCATGCAGGAGCTGAAAGCGGCGGAGAAGGAGCATCCGGAGTGGGTGGACCCGGACTCGCCGACCCAGAAAGTCGGCGGCACCGTCAAACGGGAGGCCGGCGTCAAGGTGACCCACACCGTCCCCATGCTGTCCATCGAAGACGTCTTCGAACTCGACGCGGTCCGCGCCTTTGTCGAAAAAGTCCACGCAAGCCACCCCGGGGCAAAGTTCTCGGTGGAGGTCAAGGTGGACGGCCTCTCCATGTCCATCACCTACCGCGGCGACGGGAACGGACCCATGCGGCTCGTTCTGGCAGAGACCCGGGGCGATGGGTTCATCGGAGAAGACGTGACGGCCAATGCCCGCGTCATCCCGGACATCCCGCTGACGCTGGACCTGCCCTACGAGGTCCTGACGCTCCGCGGCGAAGTCTACATGAGCCATGAGGATTTCGAGCGCTACAACGAGCGCATGGAGGAGCTGGGGAAGAAGGCCGCCGCCAACCCGCGGAACCTGGCCGCCGGCACCCTGCGCCAGCTGGACACCGCCGTCACGAAGGAGCGGGGCCTGCGCATGTTCGTCTTCAACGTCCAGGAGGGCCCGGAAGCCCTGACGGCGAGCCACTGCGCCGGCATGGACCGCCTGGCGGAAGCCGGCGTCCCGGTGGTGGTGCATCGCCTCTGTGAGACCGCGGATGACGTGGTCAGCGCCATCGAAGCCATCGGCGAGATGCGGGGCGAACTGGACTACGACCTCGACGGCGCCGTCGTAAAGATCGACGAGACCTCCCTCCGGAACGAGTTCCCGGCCGGGTCGAAATACTCGAGCGGGCACATCGCCTACAAATATCCGCCGGAGGAGAGACCGGTGGTCATGGAAGATATCACGCCCACCGTCGGCCGGACCGGAAAGATCGCCTTCATCGGCCGGGTCGTGGACGCGGAGACCGGCAAACCGGCCCGCCTCTGCGGCACGAACGTCTCCAATGTCACCCTGCACAACCAGGACTACATCCGGGAGAAAAAGGTCGGCATCGGCGGCGTCTACTCCATCCTGAAGTCCGGGGACATCATCCCGAA
>CAJGDU010000164.1 GCA_904502175.1 Clostridiaceae bacterium | reverse complement strand
TCCCGCGGAGCGACGACATCAACTTCTACGAAGACCGCGGCATGACCGTCATCGAAGGTGACCCCACCCTCGAGATCTCGCAGAAGTTCATCGACCTTGCAAAGGTGCTTCTCTCATGAAACCATTTTCCATTACTGCCAGAGAACTGGTGGAGCTGGGCCCGGAGCATATTCCGGAGGAATTCATTCCGGCCTGTCATCTCATCTACAGTTCTCCGGCAACCCTGTTCTATAACTCGCCGGGTGCGGTGGGCTTCGGCGTGAAGCGGGCCGCGCTCGTGCTGCCCGAGTCGGCCATGCTGCTGGTGGCGCCGAACGCCTGCGGGCGCAACTCCACCGTCATGTCGACGGAGGAGGGGTACGCGGACCGCATGTTCTACCTGCCCATGACCGAGACGGACCTCGTCACGGGGCGGCACCTGAGCCGCATCCCGGAGGCCATCCGCGAGATCATGGAGGTGGCGGACCCGAAGCCGAAGGCCATCGTCATCTGCATCACCTGTGTGGACGCCCTCCTCGGCACGGACCTGCCCCGCATCTGCCGGAAGGCCGAAGCCGAGAACGACGTCCTGGTCATCCCGAGCTACATGTACGCCATTGAGCGGGAGGGCAAGAAGCCGCCCATGGTGGCCATCCGCGAGACGCTCTACTCCCTGCTCGAGCGCCCCACGGTGGACCCCCGGGCCGTGAACCTCCTCGGGTTCTTCTCTGCCCTGGACCCGGACTCCGACCTTCTGTCCCTCATGAAGGGCGCCGGCATTCAGACCGTGAACCAGATCGCCGCCATGGAGACCCTCGACGACTACTACGAGATGGGTAAGGCAAACTTCAACATCGTCCTCCACCCGGAGGCGGTGTATGCCGCCGGCACGCTGCAGAAGCGGCTCGGCATGCCCTTCCTCGAGCTGCACCGGCTCTATGACCCGGAGCGCATAAGAAACCAGTACCGGCTCTTCGGCTCCGCCGTCGGCATTACGCTGGACGACGGCGATTTGTACGAGGCGTGCATCGCCCAGCGGGATGCGTTCGCGGCGCAGTTTGCGGGCACGTCTGTCGCCATCGGCGAAATGTGCAACGCGAACCCCTACGAGCTCGCGGCCTTCCTGTGCCGCATGGGCCTCAGGGTGCCGAGCGTGTTCTCGAACCTGACCGAATACGACTTCCCCTTCCTGAAGCAGCTGGCGGAGGTGAGCCCGGACACGAAGGTGTACACCGGCATCTCCCCCTCCATGGTGCACTATGAGGAGGAGGACGTGGACGTGACCATCGGCAAGGACGCCGCGGTCTACTGCCCGCACGCGAAGCACGTGCTCTGGAACTCCGAAAAACAGCCCTTCGGCTACACCGCCGTGAACGGGCTGCTCGCGGAACTGAAGGAGGTGCTCTCATGAAAGGTCTGTACCGTTATCTGAGCCCCTTCTCCCCCGACCAGTCCGGCGCCGTCGCGGTGCTGTATGAACTGGGCGGCATCATCGTCATCCTGGACGCGGGCGGCTGCGCCGGCAACATCTGCGGCTTCGACGAGCCCCGCTGGGGCCACAAGCAGAGCGCCGTGTACTCTGCGGGCATCCGGGACCTGGATGCCATCCTCGGCCGCGACGAGCGGACCATCAACAAGGTCGGCGGCGCGGTGGAGGCCGTGGGGAACGCGACGTTCATCGCCCTCATCGGCACGCCCGTGCCCGCCGTCGTGGGCACGGACCTCAAAGCCCTCGCCCGCATGTGTGAAACGAAATTCGGCCTGCCGACCCTCGCCATCGAGACGTACGGCATGGAATACTACGACAAAGGCGCCGAGACCGCGTACATGACGCTGCTCCGCGCGCTGGAGTCGGGGCAGCTGGACGCCTCGTTCGAGGCCCTCGGGCTGCATGTCCCCTCGAAAGTGGCCGCCTCGCGCAAAGCCGCCATGGAGGCCCTCGGCGACGGGGCGCTCCCGGACGGGAACGTCGGCTGTGTCGGCGTCCTGGGCGCCACCCCGCTGGACCTTCTGAGCCTGGACGGTGCCGCGCGCATCCGCGAAGAGGTCGCCCGCTACTACAGCCACCAGAACGTGTTCGCGGAGGCCGCGGAGAACGACCGGAACGTGCCGAAGGGCTTCGCCTTCGACCTGGCCCGGCAGCAGAGTGCCCCGGACGTCTACGTCTTCGGCATGGACTCCGGCTTTGGCGATCTGCCCCACCTGTTCACCGTCGACCGCAACATCGTCATCTCCCCCGCCGGCCTCGCGCCGGCCCGGCACCTCGCCGCACAGTACGGCATCCCCTACGATGTGGAATACCCGCTCCACTTCTCCTTCACCGAGAAGCTCCACGACCGCCTCGGCGGCGGGAAGCGGGTCCTCATTCTGCACCAGCAGGTGGCCGCGAACACCCTGCGGCAGAACCTGCGGGACCACGCCGATGCCCTGCGGGAGATGGACCTCCTCATGGGCACCCCGGAAGAGCAGCTTCCGGCCCCCTATGAGATCTCTGTCGGTTCGTTCTTCGAGATGGACGAAGACCTGATGGAGGCGGGCGATGCGAAGTTCCCCGGCGAAGACGCGTTTATCGCCTATGTGAAAGACGGCAACTTCGACGTCATCCTCGGCGACCCCATGTACCGGATGGCGCTGAAGTGGTGGGACGGCACGTTCCTGAGCCTGCCGCAGTACAGCGTGTCCGGCGAGGCGCACGAGGCGCTGCGCGAAGAAGACTTACTGAAATAAACCCGGAAAGGAAGTGACGACTTGAGCGAGCGCGTTTTCCGCAAACTGCATATCTTCGGCGTCGTTCAGGGCGTCGGCTTCCGTCCGTTCGTCGATGTGATCGCTGCGCGGGAAGGCGTTTTCGGCAGCGTCTGTAACAAAGGCCCCTACGTCGAAATCTATGTCGGCGGCACGGGTGCTCAGGTGGAGCAGTTCCTTTCTGCCCTGCAGGCAGAAGCGCCGGACCGCTCTTCCATTTTGAAAATCGAAACGACGGACCTGTCCCGGGAAACCTTTCCGGCACCGTTCGATCGGTTCTCCATCATCCGGAGCGAAAAGGTGCGGGGCGACATCTTCGTCTCGCCCGACATCGCGACCTGTCCGAACTGTGAAAAAGAACTCTACGACCCGAAGGACCGGCGGTACCTGCACCCCTTCATCAACTGCACGGCCTGCGGGCCCCGGGTCACCATCCTGGACTCCATGCCCTACGACCGGGTGCGGACCTCCATGAAAGAGTTCCCCATGTGCCCGGCCTGCGAGGCGGAGTACACGAGCCCGAAGACCCGGCGGTACCACGCCCAGCCCGTCTGCTGCAACGACTGCGGGCCGGAGCTGTACCTCTGCTATGACCGGGACGCGGAAGGCCCGCTCCCCCGCCGGAACGAAGCGCTGTTCCGGGCCAGGGCAGTCATCCGGGCCGGCGGCATCATCGCCCTCAAGGGCATCGGCGGGTTCCACCTGTGCTGCGACGCCACCAATGAAGCGGCCGTCGCCCGCCTGCGGGCGCTCAAGAACCGGCCCTTCAAGCCGTTCGCCGTCATGCTGAAAGACGCGGACGTCGTGCGGCGGGAATGCCGGGTGCTGGAGGGCCAGGAGGCCATCCTGACCGGCCCGCAGAAGCCCATCTT
>CAJGDU010000163.1 GCA_904502175.1 Clostridiaceae bacterium | reverse complement strand
AAGCACTCTTCGACGACGAGAAGGCCATGGTGCGTATCGACATGTCCGAGTACATGGAGAAGTTCAGCGTGTCCCGTCTCATCGGAGCGCCTCCCGGATATGTGGGGTACGACGAGGGCGGTCAGCTGACCGAAGCCGTGCGCCGGAAACCCTACGCGGTCGTGCTGTTCGATGAGGTCGAGAAGGCCCATCCGGACGTCTTCAACGTCCTGCTCCAGGTTCTGGACGACGGACGCATCACGGACTCCCAGGGCCGGACGGTGGACTTCAAGAACACCATCCTCATCCTGACGTCGAACCTCGGGTCCGACATCATCCTCGAGGGCATCACCGGCGAAGGGGAAATCTCTGAAGACGCCCGGAATGCGGTGGACCAGCTGCTCAAGCGCTCCTTCCGCCCCGAGTTCCTGAACCGTCTCGACGAGATCATCTACTACAAGCCGCTGACCAAGGCCAACATCTACGGCATCGTGGACCTCCTGGTGAAAGACCTGCGCAAACGCATGGAGACCCGCCAGCTGGACCTCAACATCACCGACGCGGCCAAGGACTACATGATCGACACGGCCTTCGACCCGCAGTACGGCGCAAGACCGCTGAAGCGGTTCATCCAGTCGAACATCGAGACCCTGGTGGCCCGCAAGATCATCGCCGAAGACCCGACGCCCGGCACCGTCATCACCATCGACTACGATGGGAACGGGCTGACGGCGAGATGATAACAAGAGCTGAGCATTTGCTCAGCTCTTTTCATGTTATACTGGGAGCAGAAAGGAGTGCGGAGAAATGGGGAAGAGCAAGAGAGACGCCAAAAAGGCGAGAAAAGCGACCCTGAAGACGGTGCGCTATGTGAACGACTACCTCTACACGGTCGAGTACAAGGCCGACTATGCGCTGGATGTCCTGCTGGAGCGGGGGCATTCGAATATGGCGCAGCTCATCGTCTTTGTGCAGAGAGCGCTGCGGGACCCGCGCGCCGTGCTCTCTCCGGTCATCCGGGGCGGCTGTTCGACGTTCAACGCGAAGACGCCGGAAGGAGATATCATTCTTGGGCGAAACTTCGACTACAAAGATGCCCCCTGCGTCGTGGTGTGGACGGCACCCGAAAACGGCTATAAGAGCCTCGCCGTAGCCGACGCCACGTACATGGCGTACGGGCTCAAACGGCAGCAGATCAAGAACCAGCGCAAACCGATGCGCATTCTGGCGGCCCCCTATACCAGCATGGACGGCATCAACGAAAAAGGTCTGGCCGCCGCCGTCCTGGAGATCAAAGCGAAGTCCACGAAGCAGGACACCGGCAAGACCCCCATTACGACGACCGTCGCGCTCCGCGCGTTCCTCGACAAGTGCGCGACCGTGGAGGAGTGCATCGCCCTGCTGCAGCAGTATGACATGCACGACCCCATGTTTGTGAACTACCACTACCAGTTCGCGGATGCCGCGGGGAACAGCGCCCTCGTGGAGTATGTGGACAACAAGATGTACGTCATCCGCCAGTCCGCACCCGATGAGCCGCTGGCCCTCACCAACTTCTTCCTCACCGAGGGCGGGGACAACTCCAAGGAGATGGGACGGGACCGTTTTGAAAACATTTCCGCGTGTCTGGCGTCCAGCCCGTCCCTGACGGAGCATGCGGCCATGGACCTCCTGTCCGAGAACACGCTCTACTACCACCATGACTGGATGCCCCACATGGTCACCACGCTCTGGAGTGCGGTCTACAACTGCACGGACCGGACCATGCTGCTCTGCACCGGCATGGACTATGAGAAACGCTACCGCTTCTCCCTGGACCGGCCGGGCGTCTGGACCCTGGAAAATCACTAAACATAAAAAAGTCCCGCGTCATTCGACGCGGGACTTATTCTTTCGGTCGACCGTTCAGGTCATGCGTTTGATGTACATCTTGAAGAAGGCGACGCCTTTTTCAAAACTCTCGAGCGGGATGCGCTCGTCGGTCTGGTGGAACAGCATGAAGATGTTGACCGGGACATTGAAACTCGAATGGCGATACACGTTGTCGCAGACGAGGTGGTAATGACGGGCGTCCGTCGCGCCCATGATGACGTACGGCGCGGTGATGGCTTTGTCATAGAGTTCCCGGTTGATCTCATCGATGGCGCGGAAAGATTCCGTGTCGATGGGGGAAATGGGGGAAGGATCGTTCCCGCCGATCCGCTCTATCTTGACGCGCTTGTCGCCAATGACCTTCTTCAGATGGCGCTCCACTTCGTCCATGGTCCTCCCGGGCATAATACGGGAGTTGATGGTGGCGGTGGCCACCTGGGGCAGGACGTTCGCCTGGGGGCTGCCGGAGGCCATGGTGACCGACGTGGTGGTCTGCATGAGCGAGGCCACTTCCGGAATGGAGGCCAGGGCCGGCCGGAGCAGGGGCAGGAGGGGCTTCAGCAGTTTGCCGAGGACGATGAGCGGGAAGTCCAGGTTGTCGAGCAGCAGATAGAGGATGCTCTTGAACTCCGGAGTCAGTTCCGCTTTGTACGGGTGGTTCTCCACGTTCGTCACGGCTTTGGCGAGGATGCCGACGGCCGTGTGTTTCGGAGGCGTCGCGGAGTGGCCGCCTTTTCCCTCGACTGTCAGGCGGTAGTCGGCATATCCTTTCTCGGCAATGCCGACGACGCCGATGTCCTTGCGCATGACGCCGGGGATGCGGAGCCGCGGGACACCGCCGCCCTCGTCCACGACGCTCTCCAGCCGTATGCCGCGCTCATGGAGCGTTCTGGCCAGCAGCGCCGCGGCGGAGTCTTCCGTGTCCACGAGTTCTTCGTTGTAGCCGAAGATGAGCATGACGGTACGCTTCGGCACATAGCCCTCTTCCAGCAGCGTTTCAACGCTTTCCAGGGCGGCGACCACATGGTCCTTCATGTCGATGGCGCCGCGCCCCCAGAGGCAGCCGTCGGCGATGACGCCGTCGAAGGGCGGGTACGTCCAGTCGTTCAGCGTCTCCTCCGGCACCGGGACCACGTCCTGGTGGCCGATGATGGCGATGGGGTCGAGGCTCGGGTCGGTGCCCTCCCAGGTATAGAGCAGGGCCGCTTTGCCGATGACCTCCTTTTTGCAGGTCTTGTGAAGCAGCGGATAGGCCTCTTCAAAGACTTTGTGGAGTTTCTCGAACTCGGCCCAGTCCGTCTCCGACTCGTCGAGGTGGGGGACGGTCTTGCACTGGATGGCCTTCTGGAAGGTCTTGGTATACCGGTCTACATTTACGTATTCTTTCATATTCGTCACATTCCTTTTCATGCAGGTTATTTGCACTTCGGATTGTTGCTGTTGAAGAAGTTCAGAAGGTCCGCGAAGACTTCGTCCTTGATGGCGCCTTCGTTGTGGATCTCATGTTTCGCGTGCTCGTAGATCTTCAGCTGGACGTTGCGCTTTTTCGCCTTCAGCTTCTTGTAGCAGAGCTTCGGGCCGTAGCCGTTCATGACGCCGACGATGTCCTTCTCACCGGAGATGACGAACAGCGGCAGGTCTTTCGGGATGCGGCGGACCCAGCCCGCTTTGCCGGCCGTGGCCAGAATGGGGGACATGTAGAAAATGGTGGCGCTGGGGGACAGGCCGATGTACGGGTCGTTCACATAGTTTTTGATGTTCTGCTTGTCGTAGGACAGCCAGCTGTT
>CAJGDU010000162.1 GCA_904502175.1 Clostridiaceae bacterium | reverse complement strand
TGCGGGACCTCGGCAACTCGCTCATCGTCGTCGAGCACGATGAGGACACCATGCGGGCCGCCGACTATATCGTCGACATCGGCCCCGGCGCCGGTATCAACGGCGGGGAAGTGGTCTGCGCGGGCACCGTCGAGGACATCATGGCCTGCAAGGAGTCCATTACCGGCCAGTACCTCAGCGGGGAGCGCAGCGTTCCCATGCCGACGGAGCGGCGCGCCGGGAACGGCAGCTTCCTGACGGTCCGCGGGGCCCGGGAGCACAACCTCAAGAACATTGACGTCTCCATACCCTTAGGCACCTTCACCTGTGTCACCGGTGTCTCCGGTTCGGGCAAGTCCTCACTGGTCAATGAGATCCTCTACAAGACGCTGGCCCGGGACCTCAACCGCGCCAAGACGTTCCCGGGGGACAGCGACGGCATCGAGGGCATGGAGGCGCTCGACAAGGTCATCGACATCGACCAGTCGCCCATCGGCCGGACACCCCGGTCGAACCCGGCCACGTATACGAACCTGTTCAACGATATCCGCACCCTGTTCGCCGCCACGAGCGACGCGAAGATCCGCGGCTACAGCGCCGGCCGGTTCTCCTTCAACGTCAAGGGCGGCCGCTGCGAGGCCTGCCAGGGCGACGGCATCGTGAAGATCGAGATGCACTTCCTCTCGGACGTCTATGTGCCCTGCGAAGTCTGCAAGGGCAGCCGGTACAACCGGGAGACGCTGGAGGTCAAATACAAGGGCAAGAGCATCAGCGACGTCCTCGACATGACCATCGACGAAGCCGTCGAGTTCTTCGAGGCGGTCCCGAAGATCTACAACCGCTGCCGGAAGATGCAGGAAGTGGGTCTCGGCTATGTCAAACTGGGACAGCCCGCCACCACGCTGTCCGGCGGTGAAGCCCAGCGCGTCAAACTGGCCACGGAGCTGTCCAAGCGCTCCACCGGCAAGACCATCTACATCCTCGACGAGCCCACGACCGGCCTGCACAGCGCCGACGTGCACAAGCTCATCGACGTGCTCCAGGCGCTCGTCGACCAGGGCAATACGGTTCTCGTCATCGAGCACAATCTCGACGTTGTCAAGAACGCCGACTACCTCATCGACCTCGGTCCGGACGGCGGCGACAACGGCGGAACCATCGTGGCCACCGGCACGCCGGAGGAAGTCGCAAAGATCAAAAGCTCCTACACCGGACAATATTTAAAAAAGATGCTGAAGTGAGCATTTTTTGGTTGAAACTGCAATTCGATTCTGTTATTATAGTTGAGCACGAATTGCACATCCGGGTGTGGCGCAGTTGGTAGCGCGCTTGACTGGGGGTCAAGAGGCCGTGAGTTCAAGTCTCGCCACTCGGACCAAAAGAGAAACGTCTATTGACGTTTCTCTTTTTTTTCTTTATATTTAAAACAGAGGGCCGCCACTGCGGCTTTTTCTTTGACTCGGTCTGTAAATCGCAGCAATTTACGGTTAAAAAAGGAAGTGCATAAGTGAAAGAAAATGTCATCATCACTTTGAAAGATATATGCGTGGCCTTTGACGGGGAAACGGTTCTGAACAACCTCAATCTGGACATCAAAGACGGAGAGTTCGTCACCATCCTGGGACCTTCCGGGTGCGGAAAAACGACGACACTCCGTATTATTGCGGGTTTTCAGGAACCGGACTCCGGCGAGGTCATTTTTGATAATGAAGTCATGAACGGTGTCCCGGCCCACAAGCGCCGCGTGAACACCATTTTCCAGCGCTATGCACTGTTCCCGCACCTCAACGTCTATGAGAACATCGCCTTCGGCCTGCGCGTCAAGAAGATGAAGGAAGACGCCATCCAGGCAAAGGTGAAAGAAATGCTGGCCCTCGTGGACCTCAAGGGGTTCGAGCGCCGGTCCATCGACTCTCTGTCCGGCGGCCAGCAGCAGCGCGTCGCCATTGCCCGCGCCCTTGCCGTGGACCCGGAAGTCCTCCTGCTCGACGAGCCCCTCGGCGCCCTGGACCTCAAACTCCGCAAGGACATGCAGGTGGAGCTCAAGAACATCCAGCAGCGCCTCGGCATCACGTTCATCTACGTCACGCACGACCAGGAAGAGGCCCTTTCCATGTCGGACAAGGTCATCGTCATGGACGGCGGCGAGATCCAGCACATCGGCACGCCGGAGGACATCTACAACGAGCCCGCCAACGCCTTTGTGGCGGACTTCATCGGCGAGTCCAACATCCTGGACGGCATCATGCTGTCCGACTGCCTCGTCCGCTTTTCCGGCCACGACTTCGACTGCGTGGACAAGGGCTTCGGCCTCAACGAGCCCGTCGACGTCGTCATCCGCCCGGAGGACGTGGACATCTGCCCGCCCGAAGAGGGCATGCTCACCGGCGTCATCACGTCGGTCACCTTCAAGGGCCTGCACTACGAGATCATCGTGGACATCAACGACTTCAAGTGGATGATCCAGACCACGGATTATTCCGCGGAAGGGGAGACCATCGGCATCCTTATCAAGCCCGATGAGATCCACATCATGAAGAAATCCAAATACTCCGGCGAGTTCGGCGACTACTCCAGTTTCTCGGATGAGATGGACTACATCTCCAACGCGGAACTCGACATTACGGACCTCGACGACATCACGGAGGTCTCGGACGATGAATAACCGCACCTACAACGCCATTACCGCGCCCTACGGTCTCTGGATGGCGGTGTTCATTCTGGCGCCGCTGCTCATTGTGGCCTACTACGCGCTGACAGACGCGTCCGGGGCGTTCAGTCTCGACAACATCACCCAGCTGACCCTCTACACGGACACCATCCTGCGGTCGGTCTGGTTCGGCGTGGCGGCCACGGTCATCTGCCTCATCGTCGCATACCCTTTGGCCTACATCTTCTCGAAGACAAAGGCGAGCACCCAGGCGGTGCTGGTCATGCTCATCATGATCCCTATGTGGATGAACTTCATTCTGCGCACCTACGCCATCATGGTCCTGTTCGAAGACACCGGCATCATCAACAATGTGCTGCAGTTCCTCGGGCTGGACCCGGTGCACCTCATCAACACCAGCGGCGCTGTCATCTTTGGCATGGTCTATAATTACGTGCCCTTCATGGTGCTGCCGCTGTACACCACCATGACCAAACTCGACTACAAGTACATCGAGGCGGGGAGAGACCTCGGCGCGAACGGGTTCCAGATCCTGAAAGACGTCATGATCCCCATGACCAAACCCGGCATCATCTCCGGCGTCACCATGGTCTTCGTGCCCTCGGTCAGCACCTTCTATATTTCCCAGAAACTCGGCGGCGGGCGATACACCCTCATCGGCGACGTCATCGAGATGCAGTTCCAGACGGCCTATAACTACCATCTGGGCGCCTCCATCTCGCTGCTGCTCATGGTCTTCATCCTGCTGTGCCTCTGGGTCATGAACCGCTTCGGCGATGCAGAGGAGGGGATGGTCGTATGAGAAAGAAGACGAATCTCCTCGAGCGCGTTTACCTCGGACTGTTCCTGTTCCTGCTCTACGCGCCCATCATCGTGCTCATGGTGTTCTCGTTCAACTCCACGAACAGCACCAGCGTCATGTCAGGCGTCTCTCTGAAGTGGTATGCGGAGCTGTTCAAGGACGGCGCCACCATCGCCGCCTTCCGCAACAC
>CAJGDU010000161.1 GCA_904502175.1 Clostridiaceae bacterium | reverse complement strand
GTTTCATAGAGGTCGTCCGGGTGCTCCACGTCGTCGAGGAAATAGTGGAAACAGACATAGTGGATGTCCCGGGCCTCGAATTCTTCTTTTGTCAGGTCTGCTGTCGAACAGCAGCTCAGAATGTAGTCTGCCATAGGAAAGGCCTCCTGTTATAGAGTTTGGTGCCCCGGTCGGGGCTCACGGGAAATTGTACGGAAAACGAAACGACAAAAACACTCCCCCGCGGGCGATATGCCTCTCCGGTTCATAGAAAAAGGACTCTCCCGGCGGGAGAGTCCTGAAAACAGACGTAGTGATGCGGTTTTATGAGCGGTCTTTCCGCTTGTCGAAATACAGCTTGAAACAGAAGAACAGGAGGATCTCGACCGGGACCATCAGGAGGAACAGCATCCAGAGGTTCTTCGAGAGGGCCGACAGATAGATGGCGGTCAGAATGCTCAGGATGAACAGGGAAATGAAGATGTAGTTGTCCCGTCCTTTGTGTCTGCTCCAGAGGGAGGAGAAGATGATGGAGAGCAGGAAACTGACCGGCAGGGTCCAGACAAGGATGAGCCAGTAGAAGTGTCTCGTGATGATCCAGCACAGGACCAGAATGGCAAAGGAGAGGAGCCAGACCCCGGCCTGGACGATGTAGCGGATGGTGCGCCGGTTCCGGTAAACCTCTTCTGAGACCTCCTGAGGCGCTTCGTCCGGTTTCGTCTCAGTCTCGGTCCCATGTTCCTCTTCCAGAAGATAGTCCACGGACACGCCGAAGACGTCCCCGATCTGTTTGAGCATACCGGCGTCCGGAATGGACTCGCCGCGCTCCCACTTGGAGACCGTCTTGTCGGAGTAGTTGAGGGCGTCGCCCAGTTCGAGCTGGGTCATGCCCGCCGCCTGCCGCAGGTCGGACAGGTTTTTCGCAAAAACTGCTTTAATGTCGTTCATATGATATCCTCGCTTATTGCCCTCAATTATAACACCGGGGAAGAGAAAAGCAAGAAAAAAGCACCCGCTTTCGCAGGTGCTTTTCGATGCATTATGTGTTGTCGGCCCACTCGTCCATGGCGGCGTATATTTCGCCGTAGCGGTACCCCAGACGGAGCAGCGCGTTCACCGTGCGGGTCTTCTGCTTCTCGTCTGAGAGGTCCCGGCTTTTGAACTTCGTGGCGAGCAGCTCCCGGACCTGTTCGACCGGGTCCACCTCCACTTCTTCCAGGACCAGTTCGATGATGTCCCGGACCACACCTTTTTTGATGAGCGCTGTCTTCAGCCCCTCTTTGGACAGGTGCTTGCGGCGGAGGAGTTCCTCGACATAGGACCGGGCGAAGCGCTCCTCGTCCAAAAGGCCGAGTTCTTCCAGCCGGTCGCAGATGTCGGAGGCCTGCGCCTTCAGGGTGCTGATGTCCATGTCCTTCTGCTCTTTTTTCTCCCAGGCCTTGGTGACCAGTTTGTCGGAGAGCTCTTTGCGGGAGTAGTCCCGGTTGGAGAGCAGGTCCAGCGCCTTGTTCATCATTTTGCGCCGGGCGGACTCGGCCAGGAGTGTTTCCACCTGTTCGGGCGTGACCTCGTCTCCGCTGCGGATGCCGCTGGTGAACCAGTAGTCCGCATTGACGGTGGCGATGTACTCGCCGTCCAGAGAAAGATGGACCTTTTCACCCTTTCCGGCCTTGGCGGTCAGTTTCATGGCAGCTTACTCGTCGTCGTCGACCGTGATGTCAAGCTTGGCCTTGGCGGAGGCAGCCGTCGTGGGCGTGCGCTCCGGCTCCGGTGCCGGTTCCGGCACGGGCTCGTCGTGGACCTGGCCGCCGCGGTACGCCGCTTTAGCCTGCTCGGCCAGCTGCGCGTTGTGCTCGCGGACCTTGTCCTCGACTTCCTTCATGAAGTCCGGGTGGTCCAGCAGGTACTGCTTGACGTTGTCCCGGCCCTGGCCCAGGCGCTCTTCGTTGTAAGAGTACCAGGCGCCGCTCTTCTGGATGATGTCCAGGTTGGTGGCGGCATCCAGGATTTCTCCCTCTTTGGCGATGCCGCGGCCGAACATGATGTCGAACTCGGCCTGGCGGAAGGGGGGAGCCACTTTGTTCTTGACGATTTTGGCGCGGGTGCGGGCGCCGATGAACTCGTTCTTGGAGCTCTTCAGCTGTTCGATGCGGCGGACGTCGATGCGCATGGACGCATAGAACTTCAGCGCGCGGCCGCCGGTGGTGACTTCGGGGTTGCCGTACATGACGCCGACCTTTTCGCGCAGCTGGTTGATGAAGATGATGATGGCGTTGGACTTGGAAACGGCGCCGGCCAGCTTCCGAAGTGCCTGGGACATGAGCCGGGCGTGGAGGCCGACGTGGCTGTCGCCCATTTCGCCTTCTATCTCGGCGCGGGGGACGAGGGCGGCGACGGAGTCCACGACGAGGATGTCGATGGCGCCGGAACGGACGAGCTGTTCGGCGATTTCCAGAGCCTGTTCACCGTTGTCCGGCTGGGCCACGAGGAGCGAGTCCACGTCCACGCCGAGGTTGGCGGCGTAGATGGGGTCCAGCGCGTGTTCGGCGTCGATGAAGGCGGCCTCTCCGCCGACCTTCTGCGCCTCTGCGATGGCGTGAAGGGCAAGGGTGGTCTTACCGGAGGACTCGGGGCCGTAGATCTCGATGATGCGGCCGCGGGGGAGCCCGCCGATGCCGGTGGCGGCGTCCAGGGTGAGAGAGCCGGTGGAAATGGCTTCGACGCTCATGTTCTGGCTGTCGCCCAGGCGCATGATGGCGCCCTTGCCGTAGGAACGTTCGATTTGGGCGATGGCTGTGTCTAATGCTTTCTTTTTGTTGTCTGCCAAGGTTGATTCCTCCATAGTCAGCGTACATTTGTTCGGTTACGCGTTCTATTATAGACAAGAAAAACGGAAAAATCAACCCCCTAGTGCATCGCCTATATAATTAAAAAAACTCTTGCATTTTATAATATGGAATGATAATATAGTTACGCTGTATTTGAGACAGGGGTCGCCTGTCTATAAAAAAGGAGGTGCCGAAGCACATGGCAAGATGTTACTGCTGTGACAAAGAAGTCAAGTTTGGAAACCAGGTTTCCCATTCCCACAGACGGTCCAACAGAGCTTGGAAACCGAACCTCAAGAAAGTCAAGATCATTGAGAACGGTACTCCGAAAAGAGTGTATGTCTGCACTCGTTGCCTGCGTTCCGGAAAGGTCCAGCGCGCGGTCTGACGCACTTCTTTTTGAAAACCAAATACGCATGACCACATAGCGGAATAGTGTAACGGTAACACGACTGACTCTGACTCAGTTATTTGGGGTTCGAATCCCTATTCCGCTGCCATGCGAGACAGTCGCTCCAAACGGGGCGGCTGTTTTTTTATTGGTTTTCTGTTAGAATGGAAACAGCGAATGATTGAAACTATTTAAAAAGGAGATATGGATATGGCAGACTACAAAAACAAATACCCCGTCATCCTGCTGCACGGCATGTTCGGCTGGGGACAGCAGCAGGCCACCAACAACGTCATCCGGTACTTCGGCCTCTGGAACAAGGACATCCGGAAATGGTTCGAAGAGGAGATGGGCGTGCCCTGCGCGGCACCGTCGCTCGGCCCCTTCACCTCCGCCTGGAACCGGGCGTGTGAGGCCTATGCGCAGCTGAAGGGCGGCACCGTCGACTAC
>CAJGDU010000160.1 GCA_904502175.1 Clostridiaceae bacterium | reverse complement strand
TATCTGAACAATCACCCGCAGGTGGAAAGCGTGTCTCATCCGGCCGTTTCCACCGACCCGAAACAGCAGGAACTTTACAAGAAGTACCTCCCGAACGGCGGCGGTTCCATCTTCACCTTCGACATCAAGGGCGGCCAGGCCGAAGCGCAGAAGTTCATTGATAACCTGCAAATCTTCTCCCTGCTCGCAAACGTCGCGGACGTGAAGTCTCTGGCGATCCACCCGGCCACCACCACCCACTCCGAGCTGAACGCAGAGGAGCTGGAAGACCAGGGCATCTACGCCAACACCATCCGCCTGTCCATTGGTACCGAGCACATCGACGACATCATCGCCGACCTCGACCAGGCGTTCCGCAATCTTTAAACACAACTCTCCATAAAACATAAATACCTTTTCCCAAAGCTCTCAAGGAACCGGACGCCTTCTCAGCGTCCGGTTTCTTGCACACCAAAGGCCTTTTCTATATAATGGTTTCAGTTTCCAGAAAGGGGGAGAGCCCATGAGTAAAAAGGCGCTCATCGCCATGAGCGGCGGGGTGGACTCGTCTGCTGCCGCGTACCTCATGAAGCAGGCCGGCTACGACTGCGTCGGCGTCACCATGCGGCTCTTCGACCACGACTCGGACGAGGTGCGGCCGGACAAGGCCTGCTGCACGGACGAGGACGTGAAAGACGCCCTGCTCGTCTGCCTCAAAATGGACATCCCCCACCACACGGTGGACTACAAAGCACAGTTCAAAGAGGCGGTCATGGACCCCTTCGTTACGGCCTACGAGACGGGCCGCACCCCCAACCCCTGCATCAACTGCAACCGGTACTTAAAGTTCGAGGAACTCTTCCGCCAGGCGGACGAGTTCGGCTGCGACGTCATCGTCACCGGCCACTACGCGAAGGTCGCGTTCAACGACGAGACCGGCCGCTGGGAACTGCGGCGCGCGGCATACCGGGACAAGGATCAGACGTACGTGCTGTTCAACCTGACCCAGGAGCAGCTCGCACGCATCCGCTTCCCGCTGGGGGACATGAAAGACAAAGAAGAGACCCGCGCCGTCGCGGAGTCCCGCGGCTTCAAGAATGCGAAGAAGCATGAGAGCCAGGACATCTGCTTCGTGCCGACGGGCAAGTATACCGACTTCATTGAAAAGTACACCGGGAAGATCTACCCGGAGGGCGACTTCGTGGACGTCCGCAACGGTGCAGTCCTCGGGACGCACAAGGGCATCATCCGGTACACGGTGGGCCAGCGAAAAGGCCTCGGCCTGGCGCTGCCCCAGCCCATGTACGTGACGAAGGTGGCTCCGGAGGAGAACCGGGTGTACCTCGGGCTGAACGAGGACCTCTTTGCCACGACGCTCATCGCCGACGACTTCAACTGGGTGAGCCACCCGGGCTTCCAAAGCGAGGGCGATGCACCCCTTCGCGTCACCGCCAAGGTCCGGTACAAGCAGCCGGACCGTCCGGCCACCGTCTATCCGCTGCCCGGCGGACGGGTGCGGGTCGAGTTCGACGAGCCGGAGCGGGCCATCACGAAGGGACAGGCTGTGGTCTTGTACGACGGAGAGTATGTGGTCGGCGGCGGGACCATCGTCGACGTGGAAGAATGACGCGCGCCCCTTATGGCGCTAAGGGAGAATGCACATGAGCACTCAGGAAAAATACATCGCCCTGCAGGACTACCTGAAGGAGCTGGGCTCCGTCGCGGTCGCCTACTCCTCCGGCGTGGACTCGACGCTGCTCCTGAAAGTGGCGGCGGACACTCTGGGGAAGGACAACGTTCTCGCGGTTACGGCCACGTCCGGCAGTTTTCCGCTGCGCGAGCGGGATGAGTCCATCGCGTTCTGCGAGGAACAGGGCATCAAACAGATCATCTTCGCGGAGGATGAGCTCGCCGTCGAAGGCTTCGTCCACAACCAGGCGGACCGCTGCTACCACTGCAAGCACAGCCTGTTTGAGGACATTCAGCGCATTGCCGAAGAGAACGGCATGGCCCACGTGGTGGAGGGCTCCAACATGGATGACAACGGGGACTACCGCCCCGGGCTCATCGCCATTGCCGAACTGGACGTGAAGAGCCCGCTGCGGCATGTGGCCCTCACCAAGGATGAGATCCGCGAGCTGTCCCGCGAACTGGGACTGCCCACCTGGAAGAAGCCGGCCTTCGCGTGCCTGGCCTCCCGGGTGCCCTACGGGCAGGTCATTACGGACACCAAGCTGGAGCGGATAGGGAAGGCGGAGCAGAAGCTCGTCGACCTGGGTTTCGGCAACATGAGAGTCCGGGACCACAACGACGGGGAAATAGCCCGCATTGAGCTCGACCCCGAAGAGATCACCCGTCTCTTCGACCCCGCCATTCAGGAAGAGGTCGACACGTATTTCAAGGAAATCGGCTACAAGTTCGTGGCCGTGGAACTCATGGGCTACCGCACCGGCAGCCTGAACCGCTCCCTTTCCGAGGAGGAGCGGGCAAAAGAGACCGCTGCCCAGGCGAAAGTCGCCCGCGGCGCGGACCATTTGGACTAAGGAGAGAACTATGAGCGAACTGCGGCGCATCGCCAGCTTTTCCATCAACCACGACGTCCTGCAGAAGGGCATGTACGTCTCCCGCATCGACGGGGACGTGGTCACCTACGACATCCGCATGAAGCGGCCGAACCAGGGCGACTACGTGAGCAACCCGGCGCTCCACACCTTCGAGCACCTGTTCGCCACGTACGCGCGCAACTCGCGCTTCTCGGACAGCGTCATTTACGTCGGCCCCATGGGCTGCCGTACGGGCTTCTACTTTCTGATGCGGGACGACGTGTCGAAGGCAGATGCCATTGCACTCGTGAAGGAGAGCTTCGCGTTCATCGCCGACTTCGAGGGCGATATACCGGGCGCCACCCGGAAAGAGTGCGGCAACTACTTAGAGCACGATCTGGAAGGCGCGCGCGCCGTGGCGCAGGACATGCTGGACGTGCTGCGGGACTGGACCCCGGAGGACATGACCTATGCCGAATAAACGCGAACCCGGCACCCTGCCGGAGCACACCGAGACCGGCGTTTCCGGCGGCCCCATGAACACCATCTCCGGCATATTGCTGGACCCGGCGAACGTGCGCCCGGAGGACATCCGGCTCTACGACATCGCGCACCCGCTGAGCCTGCTGTGCCGCGGCGTGGGGCAGGTGAGACACTTTCTGTCCATCGGCCAGCACTGCGTGAACTGCGCGAAGGAGGCGCAGGCGCGCGGGCACTCGGACCGCGTGGTCCTGGCGTGCCTCCTGCACGACGGCGCCGAGGCCTACACCTCGGACGTCATCCGGCCGGTGAAGGTCCTCCTCTCCGACTTCGACGTCCTGGAGGACACGTTCCAGAACGCCATCTACGCCCACTTCGGGCTGGGCGATCTGTCCGACGAGGAACTCGCCCAGGTCAAAGCCATTGACGACGACATGCTCTGGAACGAGGCAAAGGAGCTGTTCTCCCACACGGAGGACCTCGAGCCGCCGCTGCTCGCGAGCGAGCCGAACCTTGGCGTGCGCGCGTTTGATGAGGTCGAGGAGGAGTACATCGCCCTCGCGGAACGCCTTCTGGAACGTCTCCGGTAAGCGTTTCCCGTTGACCGTCTGTTAGTAAAAAGTTTTGCAACGGCGGGGCCGTGGTGTATAAT
>CAJGDU010000159.1 GCA_904502175.1 Clostridiaceae bacterium | reverse complement strand
GTCCCGGCCCGGGTCTGGGTCAGCGTGCTGCTGGCGGTCATCGGCCTCTACCTGCTCTCCATCAAAGCCGGAGAGTACACGGTCTCGCGGGGAGACTTCCTGCTCATCCTCTGCGCCCTGGCCTTCTCGTTCCAGATCATGACCATCGACCGCTATTCGGAACTGGTCAACGGCATCGAGCTGTCCTGTGCCCAGTTCATCGTGGTGTCCATTGAGAGCGGCATCCTCATGCTGCTGTTCTCCGACGTCTCCTGGGCGGACTTCGCGGCGGTCATGGGACCCATCCTCTACGCCGGCATCCTCTCGAGCGGTGTGGCGTACACGCTGCAGATCATCTCCCAGAAGGGGGCCAACCCCACGCTGGTCTCGCTCATCATGAGCCTCGAGTCGGTCTTCGCGGTCGTCTCCGGCGCGCTCATCCTCCACGAGCGGCTCACCGGAAGAGAATACCTCGGCTGCGTCGTCATGTTTGCCGCGGTCGTACTCTCTCAGGTTCCCATTGAGAAAATGGTCCGAAAGGACTACAATAGGAAAGAAGACTGAAGCCTGTCACGTTACAGGCGCTTCGGAAATGAAAGAAAAGGAGTTTACGTATGAATCTGAAAAAGCTGATCGACAAGAAAGATCAGATGGCGGACTGGATCATCGGGGACATCACCCACATCATCCAGACATTTGAGAAAAGGGCACCCGGTTCCAAGGGGGAACTGCAGGGCTGTGAATACTATGCGGAGCTCTGTAAAGAGTACGGCTGTGAAGACATCCAGATCGAAGAGTTCGAGGAGCATCCCAACTCGTTCATGGGCTGGCTCTACTATGATGTGACCATGGTGCTCATCTCCATGGCGCTCTACTGGGTCGCCCCCATCATCAGCGCGGTGCTCTGTACCTGCGCGGTCTTGATCGCCCTGCTGCAGTTCGGCATGTACAAGAAGCTGATGGACCCGCTTTTCAAAAAGGCCATCGGCCACAACATGACGGCCATCAAGAAACCCAAAGGGGAAGTCAAACAGCGCATTTTCTTCAACGGCCATGTGGACGCTGTCTGGGAGTGGCCCGTCAACTACCTGCTCGGCGGTGTCGGCTTTGAAAGCCACGCCATCATCGGGTTCGGCGGCCTGTTCTACACCCTCGGCATCTCCATTGCCTCCATGGTCAAAAACGGCAGCCTCTTCGGCGGCCCCGCCAACCTCACCATGACCAAGCTCGGCATTGGCGCGCTGGCGTTCGTCCCGTTCCTCATCGGCCTCTACTTCATGTGGAATGAGCGGCACATCGTCGACGGTGCCAACGACAACCTGACCGGCTGTGAAATGGGCATCGCTGTCCTGAAAGCGCTCCACGACGAGGGCATCGAACTCGAGAACACCGAGGTCGGCGTCATCATCTGCGGTTCCGAAGAGTCGGGCCTGCGCGGCTCCAAAGCCTGGGCCGAAGCGCACAAGGGCGAGTTCCAGGATGTTCCGACCATCATCTATTCCTACGACACCATCCATGACCCGAAGTGGCTCATGGCGAACTACAGAGACCTGAACGGTACGGTCAAGACCGACAAGCAGGCCAATGACATCTTCATGAAGGCCTGTGAGGAACTCGGCATCCCGTGCCGCAAAGGCATGGTCCCGCCCCTCGGCGGCGCCACCGACACGGCTGCGTTCACCCAGGGCGGTTTCCGCTCCGGCGGCGTCACCGGTCTGAACCACAAGCTGGAAAACTACTATCACACCAGAAGAGATACCTATGACAACCTGAGCCATCAGGGCATCGGCGACTGCTACGCGGCCTCCATGAAAGTCCTCGAAATGTTCGAGAACGGTATCCTCTACGAGGATGAGAAGTAAGCTTCGGCGCAACAAGTGAACAAAGCGAAGGACCCCGCGGCCGGTGGCCGTCGGGGTCCTTCTTTTTGTATCCAATTGGAGTTTGAATCTTATTTTTTGTCTGCCTGTCTCGAATACTTCAGTTTGTAGACGAGGCGCTGCAGGACGCGGTCGATGGTGCCGAGGGTGTTGGCGCCGCCGATGATCTGACCGTACATGGCTGCGATGGCTTCCTTCTCGAGAACCAGTTTGACCGCTTCCGTGTCATAGGGGTTGGCGCCGGTGCAGAGGGCACCCTGTCCTTTGACCAGAATGGCGTTCCGGCCGGAGGCCGCCTTGCCGATGTCCACGGCGTCCGTGCGGTAGCTGGTGGGGTCCCAGCTGACGTTCGCGACGGTGGTGCCGGCGATCTGGCAGAAGTCGTCGAGATAGGCCTTCTGGGTCTCGCCCCTCTTGCTGAGGGCGACCGCTTCCGGCGTCTGGTAGTTGCGGACGATGATGTCGTCGGTGTTCTTGTAGATCTCCGCGTGGAGCTCGGAGATGCGGGGCGCGATGCCGTTTACGGCTTTGCCGGTCTCGACGGAGCACTCATACTTCTCGCCGCCCTCCACGAAGAGGGTGAAGGTGTCGCCTTCCCGGACTGAGCTGCCGAGGTCGACAAGCGCGATGTCGCGGTTCTCCGCGGGGACCTGGGTGGCGGTGTAGGCGCAGGCCAGGTCTTCCATGGTGCTGCAGGAGCAGCAGTCGGACGGGGGACAGGCGGCTTTGACGGCCGCTGCCACACGCTCTTTGCAGAAGTCTTCCAGCGTGTTGACGACTTTGAAAGCGCTGTCATAGTCCGTGCCGAGGCAGACGGTGCCGTGGTGGCGCATGAGGATGGCCTTGCTCGCGGGGTTGGCCGCGATGGCGGCGTCCACCGCGTCTTTCAGCTTGCCGGTAGAGGGCATGCCGTACTCCGCGTTGGGGATGACCGGGCCGAGGACGTCTTTGTAGGCGTCGGGGACCGCAATGTCTTTCTCTTCCACGCTGACCGCGGAGGCCGCGATCTGATGCGTGTGGATGATGAAGTCCACTTCCGGATGGTGCTTGTACGCGGCGGCGTGCACCCCTTTTTCGGAAGAGGGTTTGAGGCCCTCTTCGTCATAGGTGAGTTCGTCGATGGTGACTTCGACAATGTCGTCGGCCGTCAGCTTCTCATAGGGGATGCCGCTGGGCGTGATGACGAACACATTGTCGGAGATGCGGGCGGAGACGTTGCCCCAGGTGCGGGCGATGAGTCCGCTCTCCATGAGCTCCAGGCCGGCCTTGACGACCAGTTCCTGGGCGGTTCTTTTTTCAATGGCCATAAGTCTTCACCTTACGCCTTTCTTATTTCTTCTTGACGATGTCGAGCTTCTCGCACTGGCTGAGGACCTTGTCGAAGCGGCCGATAACGTCGTCGATCATCTCCGGGGTGTAGGCCGCGGAGGTGTACAGACGGGAGCCGGCGAGGGTGACGATGCCTTCCGCCATGTAAGCGGCGCCCATGTGCTCCATTTCCTTCTGGCGGATACCGGTCTGGTCAAGGATACCGGGGACCTGCCACAGTTTGCTCCAGTCGATGGCGAACTGCATGGTGGCAACGGTGTGCAGGTGGCAGACGGAACCGATGTTGTAGCAGACGAAGGGCAGGTTGTACTTCTGGATGCTCTCGTTGATGCCTCCCACCAGCTGGTCGGCTCTCTGGCCGGCGACCTGGCAGGCGTTTCTCTTCTCGATCTCGCAGATGGCGGTGTAGCCGGCGATGGAGGAGATGGGGGTGGCCGCCATGGTGCCGCCGCACATGGCCTTCTTGATCTTCTTGCCC
>CAJGDU010000158.1 GCA_904502175.1 Clostridiaceae bacterium | reverse complement strand
GAAGCCAGGAGGACCTTGTTCATGAAGACGTCCGCGGACACCACCACACGCGGTTTGTTCGCGCGGAAGAACTTGACCATGTCCTTCGCGGTGGAAAGGACGTTCACAAAGTCGGCCACGGCCCCTATCTTGTTCAGCGCGTAGAACGTGACCACGCAGGGAATGCTGGCCAGGGCCACGATGGAGACGACATCTCCGGGCTTGACCCCAATGACGCGGAAGGCGCGGGAGGCCTCGTCAATGCGCTTGAAGAGCTCTTTATAGGTGATCTTCTTCCCCATGTAGTTCAGGGCGTAGCTGTCGAGGTTGTCCCGGTTGTTCACGTAGAGGTACTCAAAGAGGCTCAGGTTCGGAAGCGGGTCCTTCACGGCCTCTCGCGTATAGTAATGGAGCCAGGGGCGATCCACGGACGGATAGCCTAAGCCAAACTGCCGGACTTCCTGTTCCACTTCCTGCATGGTTGCGCTGTAAAGTGCCATGGGTCGTCCCTCCTTTCCATAAGATACTTATACTATATTATCCTTAAATGTATAAAAAAACAAGAAAAAACGGCCCGTTCCAAAGAACGAGCCGCTTTATTTACGCTTTGTTTACAGCAGGCTGGTAATGGGCAGCGTGTTGGTGCCCTCCTCCTGGAACAGGGTGTCCAGGATGGCGTCGGCGATCTGCTCATGACCCTTGTAAGTGGGATGCGAGCAGGACATGAAGTAGCCGAAGAAACCGCCGCCGGACAGGAGTCCGGGCCACTCGACCATGGTGGGCCAGGTGGGCAGGTCGACGTTGCGGATGTCGACGAAGTAGTACTCGTTCCGCAGCGGGCAGGTGTTGGCCCAGTAAAGATTCATGATGGTCGTGAAGACGCCCATGCCCTTACCGATACGGACCATGTCGATGTCCGCGAACTGGAGGTCTCTGGTGGCGTTGTAGCCGCCGACACAGACGATGGTGGCGTGCTGGTTATACTGACGGATGTAGTTGACCACGCCTTCCCAGTTCTGCTGGACCGCCATGTAACCTCTGACGATGGACAGCATGAGGGCGGAGACGATTTCCGGCAGGGCGCCGATGACGTCGGCCACACCGAGGATGCTGGAGTAGGCGGCAGCCACGTTGTAGTCGCCGATGGCGGCCACGGTCGTCTTGAGGGCGTTGCCCACGAGGTTCGCGTACAGGGTGTTGCCCTGCGCGGCGTCTTTCAGAACGAAGAGGACGTCGAACAGCGGGGAGAAAATGATGTCGTTCGGGCCCATACCAATGGTGATGAGGTCCGCGGACGGCAGCATCTGCTGCGCCTTGGCCTGCATGGTATGAAGCTCGTTCAGGCCCTGGGCCTCGGTGCCGAACAGGGTCTTGAACGCCTGGTCAGAGTTTCTCTTGGCCTGGTCGTCCATGACGTTGTAGTAGTTCGGGTCGAGGATGCGGTGGACGTCGTTGGTGGTGAGACCTTCACGGGCGAAGGAGTACCACTGGCTGTCGTCCAGACCGAGGGCTTCCGCAATGAGGCTCGGGTAGGAACCGTAGGTGTACGGGAAGCTCAGGTCGTGCGTGGTGGTCGTGATATTGCCCTTCGGGAAGGACATGTTGAAGTTGTCGTCGATGTTGACGTTGAACGCGTTGATTTCCTGCTGCGAAGCACCCAGCATATATCCGGTGGACATGGAGTCGCCGAAATGCATGTAGTGTTTGATGTTGAGGTTTTCCACACTCTCCAGGCCTTCGTCCTCTTCCCCGACGGCAAACGCGACGAGGCTGAGGGAGCATGCCGTCATCATGATGACGAGGGCAAGCAGGATAGCGGAAAGACGGGTCGAGTATTTGCGATGTGTCATTGCTGTGTTTTTCCCTTCTGAGAGTTCTCCAAAACTTGACTGTTATGTGTGTTTGTTTGTTGCCGTTGTTACGCGTTGGCCTTCATGGCCTTCACGAACTCGTTCGCGAGGTAGATCTGGCCGTTGAGACGCGGATGGGCAGTGACCATGAACATGGTGTAGAAGTAGCCTTCATTGAGGGCCTGCTGCCAATGGTCGATGGGCTCCCAGTCGGGCAGGTACTGCTCGACGCCGGAGGTGTTGACTACCGTGTAAGTATTTCTGTAAGCGGACGTGTTGCGGATGACATTGTTGATCTGCATGCTGGAGAAGCCGAGCAGCTGGCCAATGCGGAACTGGTCCGTGCTGGTGAACTTCAGGCCGGCGTTGGAGTTGTAAATGTCACCGACATAGATCTTTGCGGTGGGTTTCTTGACTTCGTTGACGATCTTCAGGATAGCATCCCAGTTCTCAGCGAAGTTCGCGTTGGCCTTGGTGGACTGGATGGTCAGGTTGGCCAGAACGAGCGGCATTTTGCCGATGAGGGCTGCCGTATTGATGAGCGCGTCGAACGCACCGCCAATGCCGAACATGCCCAGCGCGCTGTTGACGGCCGCGGTCAGGCTCTGGTCGTTGACGATGGTGAGCGTGGTCTGCAGGACGTAGAAGAGCAGGTCGTTGGAACCGAACCATATGGTAATGATGTCGGCCTGAGCAAGGTCCTGACGGACATGCTGCTGCATGAGTTTAAAACCGCCCATACCTCTCTTGGTGAAGTCGCCGTCAATGGTGATGTTGTCGGAGATGTCCTTCTCCTCTTCCGTCATCTGGTTGTAGTAGGACGGGTCGAGCATGCGGCGGACGTCGTGAGAGGTCAGACCGTCTCTGGCGTAGTTGTAGAACTGATAAGTTCCCTGATTCCAGCTCCAGGCATCTTTGTTATTCGTTGTATTGCCGTTACCGTAAACGCCAAAGGGGTTGCTGGAAGTGTCGAGGCCGAGGGCGTCGGCGATCATGGTCGGGTATGCGCCGTAGGTAGTTTCACCGTCGCGCAGCGTCTGACCGATGGCAACATCGCGAACAGGTACATCGGACTGCTCGGTCAGGTAACCGGTCGCAATACTGTCGCCGAAGCAGAAATAGGCCTTGGCGCCAAGTTCTGTGGCCGTTTCCACGCCCGGATAGGTCTTGGTGGCGAACGCCATCATGGAGCTGACAGTAGCGACCATAACGGCGGCCAGGAACGCGGCCAGAAAACGTCTAACGTGTTTCATTTTCCCGTCTCCTTCATTTCAAAAACTTGTTTGTGTGTGCCGAATGGCAGAATATAACAGCTATATTATATAGAGGAATTCACAATTTGGCAATAGTATTTGCAATATTTGTGAAACATTTATGAACGAAATATCACAAAATGTCACTTTTTTAGGAAGCTGTCTAAAGGTAAAGTTTTGTTTTCCTCTTTGAAGTGCCGGGACACCACCTGGAGCTCCCCATCCACCACAGAGGCGATGAAATAGCCGCAGTTTCCGATGGTGGTCTCCCACATTTTCTTCACGGGCCCGCCCTCCAGCAGCTGGTACATGGCGTGGAGCGTGCCGCCGTGGGCAACGACCAGGATTCGCTCGTCCGGGTCCTCCTGTTCCATGCGTTTGAGGTAGTTCCCCACCCGTTCGAACATGGCGTCGTAGGTTTCCGCTCCCTCGGGGGCGATGTACGCCTCCGGGTCCAGGAAGAAGTTCCTCATGTTCTCGCCGAGGTCCTCCACTCGCTTCCCTTCCAGCGGTCCGAAGTCATATTCGATGATGTCTTCGATGGGCTCGACATCTTCCCTGTTGACGCCGGTAATGAGTTCCGCCGTCTGCATGGCCCGTTCCAG
>CAJGDU010000157.1 GCA_904502175.1 Clostridiaceae bacterium | reverse complement strand
GCGCCGGAGACCTGGGCGGTACCGGTCTTGCCGCACATCCGGAGGTTCGGGAACTTGGAGTCGGAATAGTAGTTCGTGACATTGGACCGCAGCAGGTTGTCCAGCTGCGCTGCCACTTCAGAAGAAACATAGTTCAGGGTCCCGATGTTCACGGTCTTCTTGATGAGCGTGGGGTTCGGGGTGGCGCCGGTCTTGTTGGCAATGGCGCCCAGGATGGTGATCTCGTGGCACGGGTTCACCATGGTCTTGCCCTGACCGATGGCGGTCCAGGCACGGTCGATGGAGTAGGCGTCCTCCAGGTTGAAGATGGAGTCGGCGCACTCGATGCCGTTGACGTTGACGCTGGTGCCGAAGCCGAATTCTTCGGCGGTGGCGGTCAGCTGGTCGTTGGTGAGCTCGGCGGCGCCGATGGCGGCGAAGGCCGAGTTACAGGAACGGTTGAGTGCCTGGCGGAAGGTGACCCTTCCGTGGACGCCGTTACACTTGACCTGGCTTCCCCGGACAACGGTGTAGGCACCGTTGCAGGTGAAGGACTGGTCCATGATGTTGTCCACGTTCTCCAGCGCGCACGCCGAGGTGATGACCTTGAACGTGGAGCCCGGCGTGTACCGGCCCTTGAAGAAGCGGTTCATGTAGACCGCGTCCCACTTGTCCTGCTTCGTGTCGATATTGGGCTTGTTCTCAATATCGAAGGTCGGCAGGGACACGGCGCAGAGGATCTCACCGGTCTTGTAGTTATAGACGCCGACACAGCCCTGATAGCCCTTCTCGTTCACCGCTTTGTAAGCGGTGGCGGAGAGGCCGGCATCTATTGTCAGTGTCAGGTCGTGGGGCGTCTCCTTCATGGAGTAGAGGCCGTTGACGTAGTCGTAGCCGGTCAGCTGCGACGCGAACGCGGTCTGTGCTCCTGTGGAGATGTACCCTTCCGCGTCGCCGACCACGTGCAGAGTGGCCTTGCGGACGGTGGCGCTGTTGTTGTACTTCCGTTTGCCATCTACGGTCTGGACGAGGATGTCGCCGTTGCGGTCGTAGATGGTGGCGCCGCCGACGAGGCCGCTGGAAGAATAAATGTGTTTGTTATACGGCTGCATGACCCATTTGCGGGCGTTCGTGCCGAACAGGAATGCCAGGATGCCGAGTCCAATGAGGAACACGACCGCCAGGACATACATGTATTTGGTTCTTCGGAAGATGCGATTCATAGACTAACCAGCACCCCCTTACGACTTCTTGCCGGCCCAGGTCCGGTTGTCCGCCGCCTTGATGAACGCGAGCAGACCCCAGCAGGAAATGGTACTGGAACCGCCGCGGGACACGAAGGGCAGGGTGACGCCGGTCATGGGCAGGAGGTCCGTGACGCCGAAGATGTTCAGGGCTGCCTGGAAAATGAGCAGCGAACCCGCCGCGGTACTCGCAATGGAGTAGAACGCGCTGCGGGAGCCCTTGGCGTTGCGGACGCTGTGGACGAATATGACGATATAGGACAGCGCGACGATGAAGGCGATGAGCAGGCCCCACTCCTCGGCGACCACGCCAAAGATGAGGTCCTCCACCGCGGCGAACACGTTGCGCAGTTTGCCTTTGCCGATGCCCATCCCGAGCAGGCCGCCCGACACGGAGTACGTGAGGACGCGGGTCTGCTGCATGCCGTTGCCATAGGGGGTGTCCCAAATATGTCGGTACGTGGCGAAGCGGTTCATGACATAGTTCCTCTTGATGAGGACGATGAGGACCGCGGCCATGCCGGCGGCAAGGACGACGAAGAGGATGGTGCGCAGGTCGCCCGAACGCATGAAGCCCAGGACGACGAAGGTGAAGAAGAATATGAGCGCCGTTCCGAGGTCTCGCATGAGGAACAGAAGGCCGATGCAGATGACCGCGAAAATGGCGTAACGGGTAATGTGTTTGGTGGTCTGGATCTTTTCCAGCGTGGCCGCGCCGACGAAGATGAAGGCGATCTTCACGATCTCCGAAGGCTGGAACGAGAAGCCGCCTATCTGGACCCAGTTGTACGCGCCGTTCTTGTTCGACGCGAAAATGAGTCCGATGGCCAGAAGCCCGACGGCGATGATCTCCATGGGCATCTGGAACTTCTCCACCCGGTCGATGTTGGCGAGCATCCACAACAGGGCGACATACAGCGCGAAGCCGAGGACGACTGCCAAAAACTGGGTGAACAGGGACGAGGTGCCCTTGGAGGCGACCACCGCCAGACCGATGCCGGTCAGGAAAAAGGCCACGAATTCAATGGCCGGGCTTGACTTTCTCAATACGAACGACGAGGTGATGGACCAGCCCCATTCAATGATGAGGTAGATCGCCAAAATGACCGTCGCGAAATAGTTGATGCCGTCTTCCACGAAGATGACCTGAGCAAAGGAGATCAGCTGGAAGGCCGTGATCAGCAGCATG
The DNA here is from genome assembly GCA_904502175.1 of Clostridiaceae bacterium. GTDB lineage: Bacteria > Bacillota > Clostridia > Oscillospirales > Acutalibacteraceae > RUG420. The sequence continues at coordinate 1,278 of CAJGDU010000157.1, read as the reverse complement.
GTGGGGATCCACCGCGGACCGCTCATGGTATCATCTCCTTATCTGGGGTCGTTGAACTTGATGGTGTAGCCGCACACCTCAATGATGTCGGCGTCGTGGAGGGGCATGGGTTCATCGACTTCCACGCCGTTGAGCAGAGTGCCCGCGACAGAGTCGAGGTCCTCCACCATCCAGCGGCCGTGGGAGTTGCGGGAGACCAGGGCGTGGTACTTGGAAACGCTCTGGCGATTGATGCGGATGTGGCTTTCTTCGCTGCGCCCGATGAGGATCTCGTCCATGTCGTCGATCTCCATGATTTCCCCGGTGATGCAGTTTTCGAGGCTGCAGCCCGCTTCCTTCACCATCTGGGGGATGACGATGTCGCCCTCGAAGTGGCGGTCGTCATACTTGAACATGCGCTCATCCTGCTCGGGTTTCGCGTAAGCGTTCGTGTAGTTGGGCGTGATGACTTCCGGCAGCTCCTCGTAGAACTTGAACATGGCGTTGCCGAAGATGAGGGTGTCCCCGTTTTCCAGGAACTTTTTATTGACGACCCGGTCTTTGTTGACGTAGGTCCCCGTTTTGGAATTCGTGTCGAAGAGGATCCACTTGCCGCCCCTGCGGGCAATGACTGCGTGGAACCGGGACACGGTATTGTAATTCAGAACGATGTCGCAAAGCTTGCTGCGGCCGATGGAGGTCTCAAACTGGCGAAGCGCCATGCTGTCTCCGTTTGCCGCGTTCACCACGTAGCCGATGGTCCCGGTCTTCCGGTTTCCCCGGATGAGCACGCCGCCGCAGCTGATGAGCACGAGGGCTGCCAGAGCGGGCAGGAGCCAGCGGCCAATGGCCGTGATGAGTTCCAGTGACATAGCCGTCACCTCTCTTTTATAAAGAAATCCTAGATATTATACCTTTTTATTCATTTTTCCGCAATGTCGCTTGCAATTCCCTATATTGTTTGCTAAAATCGAAAGTAATCAAAATCTCTTTTTGAACGTTATCAAATTCCAAACTAAGAGGGGATAGTTTTTATGATTACTGCAACCGTTATTTTCGTACTGATGATCATCGCTCTCGTCATCATGATGATGGGCGTCACGTTCGCGCTGGTCTCCATTATTCTGAACTACACCGGCAGAAGCAAGTCCTATGACCGCGCTGCCATCAAAATGTCCAAGGCGAACGACCCTGCTCCTGCCAAGAAGAGCAAAAAGACCAAAGAGCAGGCGTAAGGACACGACTCAAAACAAAATGGGCCCGCTTGATGACTCCAAGCGGGTCTCTTTTTCTCTTTTC
>CAJGDU010000156.1 GCA_904502175.1 Clostridiaceae bacterium | reverse complement strand
GAACCCGATACTGAGGAGCATCAGGACGATATAGACGGGCTCGCCCCATGCGTAGAACACGAGGCTGGCCGCGAGCAGTATTCCGTTTTTCACTGTCACGTTCTTCGTCCACACGACGCCGACGAGATAGTAGAGGAGCAGCGTCAGCGGGAGGAAGACCGCGAGGAAGGTGGCGGAACTGAATACCATGGGCGAACTTTCCTTTTACAGGGCGTTGCGGAACGCGTCGTACAGCGCGTCCGCGTTTTGGGCGGTGGCGTAGAACAGCAGGTTGCCGCGGGTCTCGAGGACGCTGTCCGAGAGGAGCGCGTACTGTTCGGGCGCATAACTTTTATAGAGGTTTTTCTGGTCGGCGATGTGCTTCTCCACCGCCTCCCGGCAGGCGGGCATGTCCTTCTCGTCGTTCAGCTTGACGAGGAGCAGCTCCGAGACATCCATGATGTCCGGGTCCTCGAAGGCTGCGAGGCTCTCGACCTTGTCGAGGTCCAGCCCGAAGGTCTTGGCGGCCTCCGCGTTGGAGAGGGCCTCCATGCCGTCGGGGAGCTGTGAGATGGTCGGAGCGGACACATCGCCTAAGTCCTTGTCCGTGCCGCCGGAGCGGGTCAGGAACAACGCGACGATGAAGGCGATGAGCGCCGCGACGCAGAGGAGCTCCAGCACCCGGTACAGCGTCTTTTGGTTCATCGGAGGGCCTCCTTTTCGAGGAACGGCAGGTACTGTTCCTTGTAGAAGCGGTACTTCGGATGGATGCCGTCCGGGTCATAGTAGTCTTCGGTGAAGGAGCGGAACAGCGGGTCGTAGTCGAGGAACGTGACCCCAATGTCTTTGCACATTTCCCGGAGCAGGCCGTTGTAGTAGTCGATGTTGACGGTGTAGGGCTCTGTCTTGTGGGCCTTGTCCAGGACGGGCCAGATGCTGTCCACGTAAATGGCGGCGTTCGGCACCCGCTTTTGCAGGTTCTGGATGGCCGCTTTGTAGTTCTTGATGAAATACGGCGCCCGCTCTTTGCGGTCGAGCGCGTTCTCTCCGTAGTGGAGGATGATGACCCGGGGGTTGTACGCGGCGATCTTTCCGGTGTTTTCCTCCAGGTGCTTCGTGCTGGCGCTGACCTCCCCGTACACGTTGGCGGTGTCCAGGATGCGGTATTCGGTGAGGGCCTTGATGAGGCTGTCCCCGGAGATGACCGTGTTTTTGAAGGCCGCGCGGAAGTTGCCGTCGGAGGCCGTGGTGGCCGCGGCGGTCGTCCCCGCGGTGGTGGCCCGCAGGGCGTCTTCCTGTGCCCGGGCGTCTCCGCCCGCAAGGCTCTGCAGGTAGGAGACCCCCTCCTTCGTGTCGTAGTCCTTCGGCGCCTCTTTCTGGATGACGCCGGCGAACCGGAAGGCCAGCACGCCCATGAGGGTGAAGGACACGAGGAGGACGGCGAGTGCCGTGAGATAACTCTTTCTCATGATGATCCTTTACGTGGTTTCGCAGGAAGACCCCCGCTCTGAGAGCAGGGGTCTCAGGTTATTTCGGGAATGGGCTGTTTTTACAGTTTATAGGCTCCGTAGAAGCCGAGGGCGGCGAGGACGGCGCCGAGGATGTACTCGAGGACCGAGGTGCCGGCGAGCACGGTGGCGGCGGAGGTCCAGAGCCCGTCCACCATGAAGAAGTTCTGCAGAACGATGATGATGGCGGAGGACAGGATGAAGCCGATGATGCCCCAGTAGGACTGGATCTCGAACTTCTGGAGCAGCATGTCGATGAGCTTCGCGACGGCCCAGATGCCGATGGCGGTGCCGATGACGAAGGCGATGGCGATGACGATGTCATTGCCGCGCTGCGTGGAGGCGGAGTTCGTGATGTCGCCGATGGAGCCGTAGATGGGCTTGTAGTAGCCGAACGTCATGAGCAGCGCGGAGCCGGAGACACCGGGGATGACCATGGTGGCGGAGCCGATGGCGCCCATGAAGACGACCACGAGGAACTTCAGCGGGTTCATGTGGGAGAGGTCCGCGTTGTGGCCCTGTCCCAGGAACAGCATGCCGATGACCAGCGCGAACGTGATGAGGCAGATGACCACGTACAGCGGTTTGACCGGTTCGCCTCTGACCTTCTTGATGAGCATGGGCATGCCGCCGAGGACGGCGCCGACGAACAGCATGATGGTGGCAAAGGTGTAGGTGTCCAGACAGTACGTGATGAGCCGGCTCATGGAGAGGATGGCGACGGCCACACCGACGAGGATGGGCAGGAGCGTGATGACGCTCTTTTTGAACTGCTTGAAGATGTTGGAGATGGAGCCGATGACCTTCTCATAGATGCCGAGGACCAGCATAAAGGTGCCGCCGGAGACGCCGGGAATGACGTTCGCCGTACCGACGATGAAGCCCTTGACGATGTCGAGAAGCCAGTCGAGCCCCTTGTTTCTGGGTGCTTTCACGACAGTCTCTTCGACGGCCGCGGGGGTTTTCTCACTCATAGATTTCATATCCTTTCGGAAATTGATTTACGAGAAAAATTATATCACGTCTCCCATAAATGTAAATGCTTTACGCAAGCATCTGACCTGAATTGTAACTTCCTTCCGTTCGTGGTATAATCTCCGGCAGTATATAAGAAGTATCAAGAAAGGAGCGCTGGCCATGGACCTCGTTCTCGGCAGTACCGTCGAACTGAAGAAGCCACACCCCTGCGGCAGCCGGACCTTCACCCTCACCCGGGTGGGCATGGACGTCAAACTCGTCTGCACGAGCTGCGGGCACGAAGTCATGCTGCCCCGCAAGAAGGCGGAAAAAGCCATCAAAGCGGTCCTTTCGGTGCCGGAGGAGGGGTCGACCCATGTTTGAGAAACTGGCAGGGGTCGAGGAGAAGTACATCGCCCTGGAGACCAGACTGGCGGACCCCGAAGTCGTGTCGGACATCCAGACCTACACGGCGCTCCTCAAAGAACACAAGAACATGACCCCGGTGGTGGAGACCTACCGGGCGTTCCGGAATACGGAGGCGGCCCTGGAAGAGGCGAACGCCATCCTCGAAGACCCGGACGCGGACCGGGAGTTCAAAGACCTTGCCCGGGAGGAGGCCGACGAGGCCAGAGCGGCCCTCGAACGGCTGGCGGAGGAGCTGAAAGTGCTGCTCCTGCCCCGGGACCCCAACGACGACAAGAACGTCATCCTGGAAATACGCTCCGGCGCCGGCGGGGAAGAGGCGGCCCTGTTCGCGGGCTCCCTTTTGCGCATGTACTCCATGTACGCCGAGGCGAAGGGCTTCAAGACGGAGGTCCTGAGCTCCAACCCCACGGAGCTCGGCGGCTACAAGGAAGTGTCCATGGAGATCGTCGGCGACGGCGCCTACTCCCGCTTCAAGTTCGAGAGCGGCGTGCACCGGGTCCAGCGGGTCCCGGAGACCGAGAGCCAGGGGCGCATCCAGACCTCCACGGCCACCGTGGCGGTCCTGCCCGAGGCGGACGAGGTGGAGTTCGAGCTCAACCCGAACGAACTGAAAATAGACACCTTCCGCTCCAGCGGCGCCGGCGGCCAGCACATCAACAAGACCGACTCCGCCATCCGCATCACCCACCTGCCCACGGGCACGGTAGTGGAGTGCCAGGACGAGCGGTCCCAGCACAAGAACAAGGAGCGGGCGCTCAAGATCCTTGCAGCCAGGCTCCTCGAAGTGGAACAGCAGAAACACAAGGATGAAATAGACTCCGCCCG
>CAJGDU010000155.1 GCA_904502175.1 Clostridiaceae bacterium | reverse complement strand
TAGTGGACGGTGGCGCCGGAGACCTTCACGCCGTACTTCAGCGCTTCCTCGTGGACTTTGAGGCCGTAGTAGCCTTTGCCGCAGAAGCTCGGGATGAGGGCCGGGTGCACGTTGATGATGCGGTTCGGGTAGCGTCCGGTGAAGTCGCCGCTCAGGATGCTGAGGTAGCCCGCCAGCACGATAAGGTCTATGTCGTACTGGTCGAGGACCTTCAGCAGTTCGGCCTCGTAGGCCTCCTGGCTGCCGCACTCCTTCTTGACCACGGCCACCCCGGGAATGCCGGCGTTGGCGGCGCGGGTGAGCGCGTAGGCGTCTTTCTGACTGGAGACGACGACCTTGATCTCGCCGCTCTTTATGATGCCGCTGTTCTGGGCGTCTATGAGCGCCTGGAGGTTCGTGCCGCCCCCGGAGACGAAGACCGCAATGTTTGCCTTCAGCATAACTCGATCTTTTCCTCCCCTTTGGCGATGTACCCGATGACGTAGGCGTCCTCGCCGTTGGCGTGGAGGACCTTCAGCGCCTTGTCGGCTTCATCCTTCGGGACGACGACGGACATGCCGACGCCCATGTTGTAGGTGTTGAACATATCGTGCTCGGAGATGCCGCCGCGCTCCTGCAGGAGCTTGAAGATGGGCAGCACCTTGACCGATGCTTTGCTGATGACCGCTTTGTACCCGTCCGGGATGCTCCGCGGGATGTTCTCGTAGAAACCGCCGCCCGTAATGTGGGAGATGGCGGAGACGTTCACTTCCTCGAGCAGCGCGAGGATGGGTTTGACGTAGATCTTCGTGGGCTCGAGCAGCGCCTCGCCGAGAGACTTGCCGTTCAGTTCGGCCAGCGGGGTCTTGAGGTCGGCCGACTCCACGTCGAAAACCTTGCGGACCAGGGAGAACCCGTTCGAGTGCACACCGCTGGAGGGCAGGCAGATGATGACGTCGCCCTCTTTCATGGTGGTGTTGTCCAGAATTTTGCTATTGTCGACCACGCCGACCGCAAAGCCGGCCAGGTCATACTCGTCCTCCGGGTAAAAGCCGGGCATTTCGGCGGTCTCGCCGCCGGACAGCGCCGCGCCGGACTGGACGCAGCCCTCGGCCACGCCCTTCACGATTTCGGCAATGCGTTCCGGCACGTTCTTCCCGCAGGCGATGTAGTCCAGGAAGACCAGGGGCTTCGCGCCCACGCAGATGATATCGTTGACACACATGGCCACGCAGTCGATGCCGACCGTGTCGTGCTTGTCCATGAGGAAGGCGATCTTCAGCTTGGTGCCGACGCCGTCCGTGCCGGAGCACAGGACCGGTTTCTCGATGCCTTCGAGGTCGAGCTCGAAGAGGCCGCCGAAGCCGCCGATGCCGGAGAGCACTCCGTCGGTGACCGTTCTGGCAATGTGGGTTTTCATGAGTTCCACCGCTTTGTAGCCCGCGGTGATGTCGACTCCGGCTGCGGCGTACGCGTCGGATTTGGAGTTGAGCATTGGTAGGTTCCTCCCGTTGTTGGTTTGTTGAAAAAATGCAAAAACAGCCCTTTAAGAGCTGTATTTTGCGGTAACAGTCCGGTCCTTCGAGAGAACGGTGTCTGCCGAGGACTTTCTGTCATTATCGAGTTTTTCCTGCAGGTCTTTGTCCTCTACTGCCAGGATCTGACAGGCGAGGAGCGCCGCGTTCTTGGCGCCGTTGACCGCGACGGTGGCCACCGGGATGCCGGAGGGCATCTGGACGGTGGACAAAAGGGCGTCCATGCCGTCGAAGTTCGGGCCCTTGCAGGGAATGCCGATGACCGGCAGGGTGGTGTTGGCGGCAATGGCGCCGGCCAGGTGCGCGGCCATGCCGGCGGCGGCAATGATGACGCCGAAGCCGTTGTCTCTGGCGGCGCGGGTGAACTCCGCGGCCTCCACCGGTGTGCGGTGTGCGGAGAAAACGTGGACTTCGGTGGGGACACCGAAGCTCTTCAGTGTGTCGATGGCCTTTTCAACGACGGGTAAATCGCTGTCAGACCCCATGATGACTGCAACCTTTTTCATGGCACCCTCCTGAGTTTAGAAAAAATGAGCAGTCCCGCAGTACTAAAGAACTTCGAGACTGCCCTTATCCACAAAATATTATGCACAAAAGGACGCGCAACGTCAATATATAGAGTTTACAAATATTAAACCGGTTTTCCGCAGTTTTTTGGAAATGGCGGAAATCAGACCTCTACGGTCCAGCCTTTCGTGTCTTCGATCTTGCCCCACTGGATGCCCGTCAGGGTGTCATACAGCTTCTGGGTGAGCGCGCCGATGCCGCCGTCGCCGATGTACGCGACTTCGTCTTTCCACTTGAGCTCCTTGACCGGAGAGACGACCGCGGCGGTGCCGCAGCCGAAGACCTCTTCAAGTCTGCCTTCCGCGCCGGCCTTCATGATGTCGGCAATGGCCACGTGCTCTTCATGGACGGTGTAGCCCCAGTCCTTGCAGAGCTCGATGATGGAGCGGCGGGTGACGCCGGGCAGGACCGTGCCCTCACAGGGAGCGGTGTAGATCTCGCCGTCGATCTTGAACATGATGTTCATGGAGCCGACTTCCTCAACGTACTTCTTCTCGACGCCGTCCAGCCACAGGACCTGCGCGTAGCCGAGTTTCTCGGCCTGGTCGCCGGCCAGGATGGAAGCCGCGTAGTTGCCGCCGCACTTGGTGAAACCGGTGAGGCCGGGCGCCGCGCGGATGAAGTCGTCCTCAACATAGATGCGGACGGGGTTGATGCCCTCTGCATAGTAAGCGCCCGACGGGGAGCAGATGATGCAGAAGATGTATTTCTTGGAAGCATGGACACCGAGGGTGACGTCTGTGGCGAACGTGAAGGGACGCAGGTACAGGGACGCGCCGTCGCTGTGCGGGACCCAGTCTCTCTCGACGTCGACAAGGGCCTTCACGGCCTGGATGAAGTCTTCCACGGGAATGTTCGGGATGCACAGACGGTCGGCGGAATCGTTCATACGGTTCGCGTTGCAGTCCGGGCGGAACAGCTGGATCTTGTTGTCCGCCGTTCTGTAGGCCTTCATGCCCTCGAAGATCTCCTGGGCATAGTGGAACACGACACAGGCCGGGTCCAGTTCGAAGGGCGCGTACGGGACGATGCGGGCGTCGTGCCAGCCAATGCCCTCGTCATAGTCCATGACGAACATGTGGTCCGTGAAGATGTTGCCAAACCCAAGTTTGCTCTCATCCGTCGGCTTCGCTTTCAGCGTGGCCGCTCTCTCGATTTTGATATCCAACATTTGTGAGTCGCCTCCTAAGACGATTTAATACTTTATTGTGAAAAAGTATACTCCTCTTAACCTTTAGCGGTCAAGTCTGTTAAAGCCTAAAGTGATGGCTCCTTTTCCAAATTTCTCTCTCAGTTCATCGATCGTGCTTTCGATGGTCTCTTTCTTTTCCCGGTCTTCCCCGCTCTGCGTCTCATTGGCGTCGCCGAATAGCGAGAGCTGGACGGGCACCGTTTCGTCGGCATTGATGAGCTCGGAACCGGTGACGGACAGCAGGCGGACGGGGTCCTCCATGTTCCAGTTCTCTTTGAGCAGTTTCATGCTGACTTTGATGAGGTCGGACTTGAGGAACGTCGGTTCGTCCAATGTGGTCTGCCGCTGAATGGTCTTGAAGTTCGGGTCGCGGATGCCGATCTGGACCGTCCGGCACTTCTTCCCCTTATGCCGCAGCCGGGACGCGACGTTGTCGCAGAGAGCCG
>CAJGDU010000154.1 GCA_904502175.1 Clostridiaceae bacterium | reverse complement strand
ACGGCCCCTTCCTGGACTTCATGGCGGAGTGCAACAACGGCTTCCACCTGTTTTTCGTGGCCGATGAGGACGTGGCCGCCGGGCGGCTGAAAAACGCCCTCGAAGATGGAAAGCGAGGCATGGTATGACCCTGACCGCTCCGGTCCTCTACGGACTGCTCATCCCGTTTGCCGGGACCATGCTGGGTTCCGCCGCCGTGTTCGTCATGCGCAAGCAGATGAGCCTCATGGTGGAACGGCTCCTCGAGGCCTTCGCCGCCGGCGTCATGGTGGCGGCTTCCGTCTGGTCCCTGCTCATCCCGGCCCTCGAACACGCGGCGCACCTCGGCAAGCTCAGCTTCCTGCCGGCCGTCGCCGGGTTCTGGGGCGGCATCCTGCTCCTCTTGTTGCTGGACGAAGTCATCCCCCACTTACATGTGGACGCGGCGAACCCCGACTTCACGCACGGCGTGGAACGGGGCAACCTCGGCAAAGTCACCATGCTGGTGCTGGCCGTCACGCTGCACAACTTCCCCGAAGGCATGGCCGTCGGTGTCGTGCTGGCCGGCTGGGCCGGCGGCGACATGGGCATCACTCTGAGCGCGGCTCTGGCGCTGTCCATTGGTATCGCCATCCAGAACTTCCCGGAGGGCGCCATCATTTCCATGCCCCTGCGCGCCGCGGGCGGTTCCCGGGGCAAGGCCTTCCTCTACGGCACCCTGTCCGGCGCGGTCGAACCCGTCGCCGGCCTCCTCACCATCCTCTTCGCGGCCCTGGCCACGAAGGTCCTCCCCTTCATGCTGAGCTTCGCCGCCGGCGCCATGATCTACGTGGTCATCGAGGACCTCATCCCCGGCATGACCGAGGGCGAGCACTCCAACTGGCCCACCGTCCTGTTCGCGGTCGGTTTCACCCTCATGATGGTCCTGGACGTGGCCCTCGGTTAACAGACAGAAAAAAGCACCCCGTTCGGGGTGCTTTTCTTTTTTACTCGATGTCGAGTTCCGGCGGCTCATCCAGGTGCTCGGAAACGTATTTTCCGTTCTTTTTCCGCTGCCGGACGCACTCGGTCAGGAGGTACTCGATCTGGCCGTTGACCGACCGGAAGTCGTCCTCCGCCCATGCGGCCAGCTGGTTATACAGTTTTTCATTCAGCCGCAGAGGGACTTGTTTCTTTTCCGCCATAAGATCGCTCCTTAGTACAGCGTGCCGGAGTTGACGACGGGCTGGGCATCCTTGCCGGCGCAGAGGACGACGAGCAGGTTGGAGACCATAGCGGCCTTGCGCTCTTCATCAAGGTTGACCATTTCGGACTCGTTCAGCTTGTCGAGGGCCATTTCGACCATGCCGACGGCGCCGTCGACGATCATCTTCCGGGCGTCGACGACCGCGCGGGCCTGCTGTCTCTGCAGCATGACCGCGGCAATTTCGGGCGAGTAGGCCAGGTGGGTGATGCGGGCGTCGATGATCTCAAGCCCTGCCGCTTCGACCTTCTTCTGGATCTCATCCTTGATGCGGGCCGCGACGAGCTCGGTGGAACCTCTGAGGGAACCGTCATCCGCTTCCCCGTCGCCGGTGGTGTCCACGTTCGGGGCAATGTCATAGGGATAGACCTTGGCCACGCTCCGGACCGCGGTGTCCACCTGCAGGGACAGGTACTCTTTGTAGTTGTCCACGTCGAAGACGGCCTTCGCGGTGTCCACCACGCGCCACATGACGGCGACGCCGATTTCCACCGGGTTGCCCAGGGCGTCGTTGACCTTCTGCTTCGAGTTCGAAAGGGTCATGACTTTGAGGGAGATTTTTTTGGAAGCTCTCATCTGAGCATCGAATTCCGCAGTCGTCTCTTTCCCGGAATTGCTTTTGGTCAGAGCGCTCAGAAGACCGCTGCCGCCTCCGCCGATGTCGCCGGACTGGCCGAGCTGGGTGAACTGCGCGGGGTTGATGGACGTACAGAAGGGGTTGACGAAGTAGAACCCCTCCCCTTTCAGGGTGCCTTTGTACTTGCCGAAGAGGGTGAGGACCAGGGCCTCCTGGGGTTTGAGGACCTTCAGACCGCCGATGCAGATGGGCAGGATGATCCAGAGCAGGATGCCGAGCACGCCGACAAGTCCGCCGGCGCCGGTGCCGCCTGCCATACCGGCAAAGCCCCAGACGATCATGAGCGTGGCGGCGATGAGCCCCAGGACGATGACGAACAGCATGAACATGCCGAGCTTTTTGGTGGTATAGATTTTCTCTGTCATTTGAAACACCTCTTTATATCTGCCTTTTTCCTGTTTGTGTGTTGGAGCAAAAGGCTTGTTGCTATCGAAGTGATATCAATATGATATCACTTTCACCTTCTTTATATCACGCTTTGCATCGCCCGTCAACCGTTTTTGTGTTATAATAAGAAAAAGCTGACAAAAGGAGAGTGTGACAGTTGAAACAAAAGCGCCCCGGGCTCGAGACACTGGTCCTCAACGCCCTGCGAAACGACTACCCCATCATGCCGGGAAATGCCGGCGAGGAGTCCGTCCTTCGGAAGAACGGTTTCCGCTTCCAGACCAGAGTCTATGAGGCTGAGGGCCTCGGCCACCTCTGCTTCCTGACCATGACCGCCATGGCCGGTCTCATGCAGATGGAGACCGCCATCGTCGCCGTTTACGAGAAGGACATCCCGCTTTTGAACCTCGACTGGGTGAAAGCCATGGGCAAGGAGACCCAGATGGTGGAGTTCTACGACGACCAGCTGGCCCCCTACCCCGCCGAAAAGCTCGCCGCCTTCGAGGCCATCAAGGCGAAGGACGCGGACCTTGCGGACCGGGAGACGGACCCGCACTGGTACGACGACATCCTCTACCCCTGCTCCTACGACAAGACCGGCAAGGGCTGCGGCGAGCGCTTCACCGCGGCCGTCGAAGCCTATCTCAGCGAGTTCACCGCCCAGCTGGAGACCGCGGCGGACTGCGACCGCGAGGAGAAGCGGGCCAAAGTCCGCGACTTCGCGGAGACCCTGTTCTCGCAGGGCGGCCCCGCCGTCGACCAGGTCACCAAGCTGTTCGGCCCGGAGGTGGCAAAGCGTCTCATCCTCGGCCACATGTACGGCGTCCTGAAGTAAATCAACACAGAAAAAGACCCGCCCTCTTCGGAGAGCGGGTCTCTTTTTTGTTGTCAGGTCTCCAGCATTTCCGCGCCCTGTTCCAGGAGCTTGATGATGGAGAGGCTCTGCGGACAGCTTTCCTCGCACTGGCCGCAGCGGATGCAGTCGGAGGCGAGGTGGCCTTCCGACGCGACCATTCCGTAGTACTTCTTCGCCTCGTCCAGCTGACCGTTGGCGAGGTTCTTGTTCATCGCCGTAAAGATGTCGGGGATGGCGATCTGCTGCGGGCAGCCCTCCGTGCAGTACCGGCAGGAGGTGCAGGGGATGGCGGCGGAGTTGCCGAGGATGCGCTGGGCCTCCTGGATGATGGCCTGTTCCTCTTCGTTCAGCGGCTCGAAGTCCTTCATGAAGGAGAGGTTGTCTTCCATCTGTGCGACGTTCGACATGCCGGAGAGCACCGTGAGGATGCCGTCCAGGCTTGCCACGAAGCGGATCGCCCACGAGGCATAGGACCGGTCGGGCGCATAGTCTTTGAAGAGCTTTTTGACCTCCTCCGGCGGGTCCGCCAGCGTGCCGCCCTTCACGGGCTCCATGACCGTAATGCCCACGTTGTGCTTCCGCGCCACCTCGTAGTTGGCCCGGGAGGTGACCGTCGGGTT
>CAJGDU010000153.1 GCA_904502175.1 Clostridiaceae bacterium | reverse complement strand
TCTTCCAGGAGCCGCAGCGGCAGCCGCATGGCGCCGGCGGAGAGCCCGGTCCCGATGAGGATGGAAAAGGCCGCGACGAGGATGCCGGCCACCCGGGTCGATGCCGCGGAGAGGTCGGGAAGCTTTTTGAGGATCTTCAGTTTATGGAGCAGGATGGCGCCGCCGATGATGAGGATGGATGTCACCAGCAGAACAACTGCCACAATGACCGAAAAGAGCGCGGAGAGCTTTACGTACCGTTTCCGGTTTTCGATGGTCTCGGCACTCGGCCGGAAGTTGCGCATGATACCCTCCCCTTTCTCAGATGTTCGTCGTGGCTTTATAGCCCAGACCCCGGATGGAATGGATGGAGAATTCATCCCAGTCAGCAAAGCGTTTGCGCAGCCGTGAGATGTGGACGGTGACCGTCTCCCAGCCGGTCTCGCTGTCCTCGCCCCAGACGGCATCCATGATCTGGATGCGGGTGAAGATGCGGCCCGGTGAAGACAGGAGCAGATAGAGCAGCTGAAACTCCTTCTGCGGGAGTTCCACGACTTCTTCGCCGCGGGTGACGGTCAGGGCGTCTTCGTCGAGGGACACATCGCCCAGGGTGATCTTGTGTTCGACGGAGATCTGGAACCGGCGCAGCAGCGCTCTGACGCGCAGGACCATTTCCTCCGGGTCGATGGGTTTTGTCATGTAGTCGTCCGAACCCGCCCGGAGACCCGCTTTGATGTCGGAGCTGAGCGCCTTCGCGGAGACCATGAGGATGGGCAGGTCCTCGTTGCCCTGCCGGAGCATGCGGGTGAACTCGAGGCCGTCCATTTCCGGCATCATGACGTCCACGACCGCCAGGTGCACCTGTTCCCGTTCCATGCATTCCAGTGCCTCCACCCCGTTGGCGGCGGACAGCACTTCAAACCCCTCCGCGGAGAGGATCTCTGAGAACAGTTTCCGGGTGCTGCGGTCGTCATCGACGACCAGGATGCGTACCATAGAAATGGCTCCTTCCTGTGGGTCTTACGCGTGTGCCGTCTTGCGGATGACGCGTTCATACATGGCAAACATGAGCAACAGCAGGGCCAGCAGATAGACCGGCCACAGGCGGATGCTGATGTGCTGGGCGATGAGCCCGAAGAGGGGCGGCATAAGGGTCGTGCCGATATAGGCACTGGCCATCTGCACGCCGATGATCTCCCGGGAAGCCCGCTTCCCGAAATGGGCGGGCGTGGCGTGGATGATGCAGGGGTAAATGGGCGCGCAGCCGAGGCCCATGAGGACGATGGCGGTGAGCTGGAACCAGACCATGCCGTGCGGGACCAGCAAAAGGAGGGCGCCCATCAGAATGATGGACTCTCCGAGGTGGATGAGCTGGTCATCCGAATAGCGGAAGGCCAGAAAGCCGTTCAGCGCCCGGCCGATGGTGAGGCCGAGGAAGGCGGCACTGGCATACTGCGCCGCGATGTCCGCGGAGAGCCCGGTGTGCAGCGTCAGATAGCTGCCGGACCAGAGACCAATGGTGCTCTCGATGCCGCAGTAACAGAAGAACGCGAGCATGATCTCCCGTACGCCGGGGACTTTGACGATCTCCCGGAGCGGCCGGGGTCTCCAGCCCTCTTCCGGGACGTCCGGTTCCTCCATGCCCTCTTCCCGCTCATCATCCGCCGCTTTCCACAGCGGGATGACCACGATGAGGACGATGGTGAGGGCCATCTGGATGAAGCTCAGGACCCGGTAGCCCATGGTCCAGGGCAGCCCGCCGGTGAGGACGAGGCCCATGATATACGGTCCGCCGGTGGCGCCGATGCCCCACATGCAATGCAGCCAGCTCATGTGCTGGCTCTTGTAGTGGAGCGCCACATAGTTGTTCAGCGCGGCGTCCACGCTCCCGGCGCCGAGACCGTACGGAACGGCCCACAGACAGAGCGCAAGGAAGGAGGACGACAGCGAAAAGCCGAACAGCGAAACCGCGGTCATGGCCACGCTGAGGGCCGTGACGCCGCCCGTCTTCAGGACGGACAGGAGCCGGACGCTCAGAAGGCTCGAGATGACCGTGCCGATGGCGATGATGGCCGAGATGATGCCGGCATAGGAGACCGGCACCCCGAGGTCAGGATAGATGGACGGCCAGGCGGCGCCCAGGACTGAGTCCGGCAGACCCAGACTGATGAATGCCAGGTAAATGATGGGCAGCAGAAAACTGAGCATGTCGGACCTCCCTTATTTTAATCATGAATCATTATAACACAAAAAAACAGGCCCATACGGACCTGTTTCTTGGTGCGAGAGACGGGACTTGAACCCGTACGAATCACTCCACACGCCCCTCAAACGTGCGCGTCTGCCAATTCCGCCACTCTCGCGTGTTTCGTGAAGTGCTGAATGCGCCTCACGCAACATTGACTATTATAGTCAGCACCCCTGTGTTTGTCAACCAAAAACGGGGATTTTAGTCATAGAATTTTTCCCGGTGTTTTCGCCTCACAAAATGGAACACACCATAGGCCGCGACGGCCGCAGCAAAGGCGATGAGCCCGATGTAAACAGAGCGGTTGGAGCTGCCGTCCACCTTGAGGTCGGACCAGTAGTTGCTCATGAGCGTCTGGGTCTCCGGCGGCAGGTTGTGGAAGTACTGATAGTTGTCGAACAGGGACTCGTCCGGGTACAGGGTCTCGTCGTCCTTGTAGGTGTACGCGTCCATCTTCAGCACTTCCGTGTTCGGGGTGGCGTAGGCGATGTACTCCGCGTTGGCCAGAGCCACTTCGGGCTCTTCCATAAAGTTGATATAGAGCTCCGCGGCGCCCTGGTTTTCGGCCGTTGTGGGGATGCACATGGCGTCGACGAAGATGTTGGCCCCCTCTTTCGGGAAGGCGACCGCCAGGTCGTCGTTGTTTTCGGCCATGGTGAAATAATCGCCCACATAATACGGCGCCAGGGCTGCGGCGTTCGCCTCCATGATGTTGTAGACCTCGTCCATGACATAGGAGCGGACCACAGGCTTCTGTTCCAGCAGTTTGTCATAGGCCTCCGCCCACTGGGCGGGGTCGGTGTCGTTGTAGTCCTGTCCCAGCAGGGACTGGGCAATGGCAAAGGCGTCCCGCGGGTTGTTGAACATGAGGACCTGTCCCGCGTACTTCTCGTCCCAGAGGACAGACCAGCTGTCCGGGGTGCCCTCCACCATCTTCTTGTTGTAGATGAGCGCGACATAGCCCACGTTGTACGCGACGGTGTACTCGTCGTCCGGGTCATAGTAGAGGCCTTTGTACTTCGGGTCGATGTACCGGAAGTTCGGGATGTTGTCGTAGTTCAGTTTCAGAAGCAGCCCCTCGTCGATGAGCCGCTCGATCATATAGTCTGAAGGAATGATGACATCGTAGTTCGCGCCGCCGCTCTTGAGCTTCGCGTACATGTCCTCATTGGAGTCGAAGTTCGTGTAGTTGACCTTGATGCCGGTGAGTTCCTGGAACTTGCGGTTGACGTCCAGAGACCCTTCCCCGCCGTCCGAGATGTACTCGCCCCAGTTGTAGACGTTCAGGGTGGTGCCCCGGTACGGGTTGTTCCGGTAATAGTCCTCGTTTTCGATGTTCGCGGTGGACGGGGCGCTGCTCGGCACCGCAAAGGCGGCCAGGCAGGACCCGGCGATGAAGAGGACCGCGGTCAGCCAGACGGCCAGGGTCTTTCTCATGAGTCCACCTTCTTTCGCGGCCCGTTCTCCGCCCGGTTCTGAATGACATTCAGCGCGATGAGCAGGAGCAGCATGAC
>CAJGDU010000152.1 GCA_904502175.1 Clostridiaceae bacterium | reverse complement strand
TATGCCTCCGAGTACGGCGTCCCGGTGCGGGTCGCCCGCCTCTCCCAGACCTTCGGCGCCGGCGTCGAATACAACGACGGCCGCGTGTTCGCGGAGTTCGCCCGCTGCCTCATCGAACAGAAAGACATCGTGCTGCACACCGACGGCTCCACCGTCCGCAGCTACTGCTATACCGCCGACGCGGTCTGCGCCCTCTACACCATCCTTTTGAAGGGCACCGACGGCGAGGCGTACAACGTCACCAACATGGACACCGCCTGCTCCATCAAGGAGATGGCGGAGCTCGTCGCCGGTCTCGAACCGGAGGCAGGCGTTTCGGTCCGTATCGAAGTGCCGGAGGACCTCTCGTCCTTCGGATACAACCCGCAGATGGTCATCCGTCTCGACGCCGCCCGGCTGGAAGCCATCGGCTACCGCCCCGCGGTCGGCATGGAAGAGATGTTCAAACGCACCATCCGCAGCATGCGTGAAAGGATCTGATCCCTTGCCCACCTCCCGACGAGACCCTCGCTGGGACAACGCGAAGTTCCTGCTCATCCTGCTGGTGGTCTTCGGGCACGCCGTCGAAAAGGCGACCGACTACTTCCTGCTGGACCGCAGCCTCTTCATCTTCATCTACAGCTTCCATATGCCGGCGTTCCTGTTCATCTCCGGTCTGTTCGCGAAACGGACCGTGCAGGCGGACAAGTACAACTGGCGCAAGCTGGTCCCCTATCTGCTCATTACACTGGTCCTCGGTTTCTACCGCGACCTGTCGCTCCATGCGCGGAACCCGGACCACGGTTTCAGTGTCTACAACCAGAACAAGATCTCCTGGTTCATGCTGGCGCTGTTCGCCTCCTATTCTCTTGCCTGGCTGTTGCGGAAAGTCCCGCCGAAAGTCGTGTTGCCGGCCTCCATCCTCATCGGCCTGGCCGTAGGCTATGTGCCCTTCATCAGCGAGGGGTTCGCCCTCTCCCGCATCATCGTCTTCTTCCCGTTTTTCTACGCGGGTTACGCGCTGGACCGCAACACCTTTGCCAACGTTCTCGACAAAAAGGGCATGCCCTTTGTCGGGGCAGGCATCCTGGCCGCCTGGCTCACCGTCTGTATCGTCTTCGAGCCAAAGGTTTATCTGCTGCGGCGCCTGTTCACCGGGCAGAACAACTACGATGAGATCCCGGCCTCCCTGGCCCCCACCGAGTTCCTGTACCGCGCTTTGGCCTATGCCATCAGCGCCCTCGTCATCTTCGGCTTTTTCATGCTGGTCCCCCGGACCCATGTCAGGGGCATGACGAAATACGGGGCCCGCACCCTGTCGGTCTATTTCTGGCACCTGCCGTTCCTCGACATCTTCACCCACATGGACAGCATCCGCGGCATGATGAAGATGTCGCTCCTTTTGCAGCTGGTCATCCTGGTGGCCCTGAGTGTCTCCATCACCTACCTGTTCTGCTGGGAGCCCTTCACCCGGCCGGTCAATCGCATGCTGGACCCCTGGCCCCTGCTGGAAAAGATGCGAAAGAAAGAATAAAAAAACGACCCTGCGAAGGGTCGTGTTTCTTTTTGTCTTCAAAACAGCCGGTCTCTCATCCCGCTGCGGTCGAACGCCGTCGCCAGAACGGCGAGGACCAGGAGGCTGCCCACGGCCTGGACGGCGTTGGTCCCGAGGGCGGTGAAGGCATAGGCGCCGCCGAGGAGATAGTCGATGATAAAGTATCCGCCGAGGGTGATGGGGACGGAGGGCAGCGAAAGAAGGGCGTTCCGTCGGGTCAGCAGCTTCTTCTCCGGCGCTTCCTGCTTCCGGTTGCCCAGGACGAGGGGCAGGGCGATGAGCGCCTTGATGAGGACCGTGGCGGGAATGTACTGGTAGTAGCCGCCGGCGAGGTCCGCGAGGCCTTCGCCGAGGGCGCCCGCCACCAGGGCCAGCGGGTCGCCGGTGGCCGCGTACAGCAGGACCAGCGCGTCGCCAAGGTGGATGTAGCCGAGGACGGTCGGCACTTTGATGAGGAAGGTAAACAGGAAGACGAGGGCCGCGACCAGGGCGGCGGTCGTCAGACGAAACAGATCGGACCGCGCGGTCCGGCTGCCGTGCGCGGTGGAAGATCGGGTCATGGATGGTCAGTCCTTTCGAAAAAGCGGGCAGGCCGCTTGCGGTTTCAATGGGGAAAGTATATACTGGTACTGGCATGAAAGAAAGTGACAATTTCTAACATTTTTTAAGGGTCAGATAAGCCGGAGGCAGCATGAAGAAATATCTGGAGATCTACGAATACTATAAGGCACGCATCCTGGACGGAAAGCTCCGGGCCGGGGACCGCCTGCCCTCCATCCGGGAGGCCGCGGACCTGCACGGGGTCAGCCGCACCACCATCGAGAACGCGTACTTCGCGCTGCAGGCGGAGGGCTTCCTGCTCTCCACGGAGCGCAGCGGCTATTACGTCTCCCGGAAGGCCCGGAGAGAGTCCGCTCCCCCGGAGCCCCCGAAGGACTTCGCCGGCAGAGAGAAACCGGCCTTCGACCTCTCCAGCGGAGACGCCGACCTGCAGAGTTTCGACGTCAAACTGTGGCACCGGTACATCAACAGCGCCCTGCGCCAGGAGGAGCGGCTCTGCTCCTACAGTGAGCCCCAGGGCGAAGAGGACCTGCGGGAGGCCATCGCCGGATACATCCGGCAAAAGCGGAACGTCATCGCGGACAAGGACCAGATCGTCATCGGCGCCGGGGTGGACACCCTCCTCGACATCCTCTGTGTCCTCCTGCCCAAAGACAAGACCGTCTCGTTCCCGGACCGCAGTTTCCAGAAGGGCATCTCACGTTTCCAGAACTACGGGTTCGATGTCCACATCCGGGACAAGGACGCCACCATCATCTATGTCTCCCCCTCCCACATGACCCGCTTCGGCGACGTCATGCCCATGCAGCGCAGACTGGAGCTCATCGACTACAGCGCGGCCCACGGCGCTCTGGTGCTGGAGGACGACTACGACAACGACTTCCTCTACGCGAGCCGTCCGACGCCTTCCCTCCACGCCCTGGCCACCGAGGACAACGTCGTCTACATGAGCTCGTTCGCCAACGTCCTCACCCCCGGCATCCGCATCTCCTTCATGGTGCTGCCGAAGGTGCTCGCGGAACAGTACCGGGAGCAGGTCTGGCGGTTTTCCCAGACCGCGAGCAAAACGGAGCAGATCGCCCTCTGCGGCTATATCCGGGACGGGCACATCGGCGCGCAGATCCGAAAGATCCGCCGCTTCGCCACCGCCAAGACCCGGAAGTTCTATGAACTGCTCCGGGACAACCTCTCCTTCGAGGACTGCCACGTCAGCGAGAACGGCCTGCAGATAAGGCTGACCGTCCCCTTCACCGGCACGAAGGAGGACTTTGACAGAGAAGGGCTCAGTGTGTTCTGGGAGAGCTTTGACGGTGCCACCGCCCGGCTCACCCTTCTTCCCTCTGCCCTGCCTGAGACCGCCTTCCCGGCGGCGCTGGCGGCTTTTCAGCGGGTTCTCGGCCAGGCATGAGACAGACCATAGAAAAAGACCTCCCGTCGGGAGGTCTTTTTATGATTATCTTATTTCTTTTCCTGCAGCAGTTTATGCTTGACCGGCATCCACCAGAAGAAGCCGTAGGTCATGGTCAGCGCAATGCTGTTGAGCAGGCCGTCGCCGTTCTCTTTGCCCGTCGGGATCCCGATGAAGAAAGTCTCCGGGATGTGCATGGCAAGGATGCCGAGGACGATCCACGGGAAGCCGACCAGCGTCAG
>CAJGDU010000151.1 GCA_904502175.1 Clostridiaceae bacterium | reverse complement strand
GCTGACCATCCACAAGGATAAGAACGGCGTCTGGCGCTCCTATGCGGGCCTCGAGCCCACCGTCGGCTACACCGGCGTCGTCGGGAACGACACCGGCTGGTGGTACGTGGAGAACGACCTCGTCAACTTCAAGTACAACGGCATCGCCTCCAACGACTACGGCACCTGGCTCATTGAGAACGGCAAGGTCAATGAAAAGTATTCCGGAAAGTATGTCTACAACGGGCTGCTCTACCATATCGACGGTGGCAAAGTCGTGCGGTCGGAAAAACTGACCACGACCTCCCGCAAGCCCACCTCGGCCACGAGCAGCACTTCTGCCACGACTGCGGCGGACAACTCGACCGGCACCACGGCTTCCACCACCAGTGCCCACGAACACAAGTGGGTCGCGGTCTATGACGGCGACGCCATCGTGGAGGACATGAACCGGTTCTGCCAGTGCCCGGAGTGCGGCCTGAAGTTCAAGGACCGAGAGCTCCTCGAGTCCCACGCCTATGCCATGCAGCACACCCTCAGCGAGGACCCGGCGGACGACGCGTTCAATACCGGTTCGGACAAGCAGGAAGTCATTGTCGGCTACACCAACTCCGACAACACCTACTGGGTCTGCACCATCTGCGGGAAGACCACCCGAAACGCGGAAGAAGCGGGCGTCGGCTTATAAAAATGAGAAGAGCAGAGCAATACGCTCTGCTCTTTTTTTGTTTCTGGAGTTACTTGAAGCGGCGGTACTTCTTCTTTGCCGGTTCGTCCTCTTCCGGAAGCCCGGCCAGGGACATGAGTCTCTGTACGGAGGCCTTCTCTTCCGCCTCCGGATGCTTTTTCAGATATTTCTTCAGGTACTTCGCCAGCAGATCGGCCTGCAGCTGTAACAGCGGGGTCCTCATGGCACGCCTCCTTTCCGGGGTGTTGCAAACTTTAGAGGTTGGTTTAAGGTTCTATCCATATAATACCCTTGCGAACCTAAAATATCCATAAAAACTCTATGGGAGGAATGAATTATGCCACGTTCTTTCACGGAACAGGTCGTTCGGGAAGGGACTGTGACCATGAAAGACTGGATCAAGTCCCAAATCATCCTGACCACCATAACGCTGGTCGGCCTGCTGGTGGGTCTGAACCTCATCGGCATCGAGCACTGGATTTTGGCGTCCGTCGCCATCACCTTCATCGACCTGCTGCCGGTCCTGGGACTTTCCGTCACCATGATCCCCTGGGCCTTTTACAAGATGGTGTTCGCGGATGACACCCGCACAGGACTCTGGATCTTCTTCCTGTTCCTCATCATCATGGCCCTGAAACAGATACTGGACCCCTTCGTCCGGGCGTTCTCCCTCGGCATCAGCCCCTGGGAGGAGATCATCGCCAGCCTTGCGGGCTTCGTGCTCCTCGGCATGAACGGCATCGGCCTCATTCTGGGCCCCGTCGTCTACATCGTCGGCAAGAAGGTCTACCGGACCATGAACCCGCTCAGTGAGGTGGGCGACAGACAGAGCACCGGGTACTTTGATCGGGGCTTCGGACAGCGCCCGGAAAAGCCGAAAGAAGACCCGACCGCCGGCGCCATCGACATCACCGATGACGTCGTGGAAGTCACCGAAGAAGAAACAAGCCAAACGTGACAGGCAAACCATAAAAGAAGACCGCCGGCAACAGTCGGCGGTTTTCGTTTTGTGTTTTGTTTTACTGGGCGGCTTTCTGCCGTTCCGCGTCGACGATGCGCTGCGCGGTGGCCTGCCGGACCTGGGCGGCGCTGAGTGCGGCCTGGGCTTCGTCCATGGCCTTTTTCGCCGCGTCCGCGGAGACACGGTAGGTGCGGATGCGCTCGCGGTACTGGGTGGTGGTGTAGGTCTGCTCGTTGTTCGCGTTGCTGTAGTAGACCTGGCAGAACTTGTTGCCGAGGCGGGTGTTGACCGCGGCGCCGGTGACGGTGTAGGTCTTGTGGCTCATGTTGAACCAGTGACCGACCTGGTACCAGTTGGGGCTGTTGTAGTCCATGTACTCGGGGTGCTGCTCAGCGAGTTTTCTCTCGCTGAACCAGCTCTCCGCGGCTTTGTCCACGCTGGCGAAGGTGCCGAGGTTTTCGGCGATCTTGTGGCCGCCGATGGTGAACTGCTTCGGCGTGGTGTTCAGGTTATAGTAGGCGTCCGCGTCCGCCTCTGCCATGGCCATCATGGTGTCGGTGACGACCAGCTGGTCGAGGCCTTCGCCGGCCCGGTACTCGTTGACTTTGTCGATGAGCTGGAGCGCGGTCTCGAGGTTGTCGAGAGAGGTGGCGTCTCCGGCGGTGCCGTAGGCGATGAGGTTGCGGTACTTCGCGTTGTCCAGTGTCTGGATGGCATTGGTGGCGCCGGCCCACTGGAAGAACCCGTAAGTGCCCTGATTGTTCTGGCTCTGTGCGGTCTCATAAGCGGCTTTGGCGTCTGCCAGTTTCTGCTCGCAGGCGGCCACTTCGGCCTTCGCGGCATCCAGTTCCACTTCGGCGTCGGTCTTGGCGAAGCCGGGGACGAGGAGCGCTAAGACCAGAAGGCTCATAGCGAGAATGGCGATAAGGATTTTCCTGAAAGTTTTCGTTTTCATAAAAGCTCCTTTCTTATCATCCTAACTATTATAAGCTTTTTATTTTTATTTACAAGTGTTAAAAAAGCCCTTTCCGAAAAGAAAGGGCTTTCATAGTTATTCTGCTTCTTTCAGGGTCTCTTCCCCGGGACTTTCCGTCTTGACGAGACGGTTCCAGAGGGCGATGACAGCACAGATGCCGATGATGGAGATGATGGTCTCCGGCACCATGTAAGTGGCGTTGTAGCTGGCGGAATAGGCGAGGACCGCGCCGAGGGCGGTGTCCGGGGCATATTCGGTCCAGATGGTGGCGCCGCTGATGAAGTGACTGATGTAGCGGATGACACAGACCAGAAGGGTGCCGGCCGAGGCCGCCGCGAACGGGTTTTTGATGACCCGCTTAAAAATGCTGCCGAAACCGAGGAACGAGAACGGCACCAGGTAATCCGCGAACACCAGGATGATATAGGCGAGGATGCCCTGGACATAGCTGAAGTTGCCGATGCCGCCGACGAGGATCTGCAGGACGGCGTACGCGAGTCCGGAGGCGAGGCCCCACGGGATACCGAGGATCCAGCTGACCGCCAGGATGGGGACCTGGCTGAAGAGCGTGACGCTGCCGCCGAAGGGCAGCTGCATGACGGGGATGACGCTGAGCACGGTGCCCAGAGCCACCATGACCGCGCTGAAAACCAGCTGGAAGGTCCGGTTGGTCGTGTCGAATGTTTTCTTGCTTGCCATAAAATTATACTTCCTTTCCTACGCAGGCATTACCCTGATCAGGTCTTGGGGTCTTTGGGTGGCACCCTTCTCTCAGCCCGTCTCACGAGCTCCCCCAGGCGGGTATGCAGTTGTACTGTGGCGATTTGCTTTTCGCCGCAAAGATGATACCATAGTAATGTGTTAAAGACAAGCGCCTGCCTTTAAGTACTTTTAAGGACGGGGGCACAGAATACAACTGCTTCAACTCTTATTTCAGGGAGGGTTCGCGCATGAATCGCATTGAACTCAAACAGAAAGCGCGTGAAAATGTCCGGAAGGACAAGTTCACCATCATCCTCATCACGCTCATCGCCACCGCCATCATGAGCGGCATGGCGTTCGGGACCTTCGCGCTCCCGCTGGGCGGTCTCTTCGACACCGACTTTCTGGCCATTGCGCCGAAGACGGGCGCCGTGCAGGCGACCCAGACGGCGAAGTCCGGCGAGTT
>CAJGDU010000150.1 GCA_904502175.1 Clostridiaceae bacterium | reverse complement strand
GGCGCCTACCTGGAGCGCTACTGTGTGAGCCTCCTCACAAGCCTGGCCTTCGCCTACGCTCTGCCCTTTATCATCGGCTGGATCGTCGGCTGAGAACCCTCATAAAAAAGACCCCCGGACTTTTGTCCGGGGGTTTTCTATTGTCGTCAGCCTTTGTCTGCGACCGCCGAGAAGTTCTGGGCGATCTTTCTGTGCTCTGTCGCGTTCGGGTGAACGTGGACAATGAAGTCGAGCAGGAACTGGACGGAGTAGGCATCGCCGAAGCCGTGGCCGCCGACGTTGGAGCAGTCGACATATTTCAGCTTCTTGTGATACTTGCTGCCGCTGGTCACGAAGTTCTTGATGCTCGCGATGGTCTCATTGGTCAGCGGCTCGAGGAGCGTGGAGCTCTGGCCGTTGATGGTCTTGAGGCCCTTGAAGGGGTTGGTCATACCCATGTAGTAGATCTCCACGTCCGGGTTCAGCCTGTAGATGATGCTGAGGAGCCGGTCCGCGTTCTTGAAATACTGTGTTCTGCGGGCGCGGGCGTCGGTGGCAAGGTCCGTGAAGTCGAGGGTGCCGAGGGCAAACTTCATCCAGCCGTCCATGGTGGTCGGAACATCGATCCGGCCCTGCGTGACGGTGGCCAGGGCGTAACCGGCCTGACGGCCGAAGACCTGGTAGAAGGGCAGCATGAGGGGCTTCAGGATGGTCGCCGACATGATGTCGTTGCTGCACAGCGAGAACACGAGGACGTCCGCCTGTTTGATGGCGCCTTCGATTTCCGAGGCCAGCTGGAGCGCATCGCCCGGGCGGGTGATCTCGGTCGGGAACATGAGATAGTCCGACATGTACTGGTCGAAGGTGTTCTCCGCCTTGCACAGTTCGCTCTCAAAGTTCTTGTCCAGCAGACGCAGGTACTCGTCGCAGCGCCACATGGAGCGGGACAGGTTCACGGATTTGTCCTTGTCGAACCCGTACTTGTCGCGGATCTCTTTGGTCCAGGAGCCCTCCACGAATTCGCCGTGGGGGATCTGCAGGATCTGGGAGACCATGTCCGTGGAGCCGGGCGCGAGACCGAAGCCGCCGGCAATGGAGTCGCCGAGGACCACGAGAGACTTGCCCTTGTATCGGGTGGTGGTTTTTGCCGAGGACCCCACCGCGAACAGCGGGATCATCATGCACACGGCCAGCAGGGCCGCGAACAGTTTGCGTGACAATTTCATTTTCTCTTCCTCCTGTAGTTGTTCGAATATCTACGTTTGATATATTACATAGAAAAAGGGCTCGCGTCTATAAAGGAAATCTTTACAAAACAGAAACGCCCCCGGAGAATTCCGGAGGCAGTTCTGTTTGTGTGTGAAATTTGGAGTGAGAAATGAGAAAGATTGGAGAATTATGAATTAGGAGAAAAATCATAAACTCTCGTCGCGGGGAGCAGGGGTGCCTCCCTTTGACAGTTCTCACTATAAGGTGTCAACCTAAAATGTACTTAAAGTTTCCAAAGTTTTAAATATTTTTTTCCAAACGGGGCGATTTACAGCGTATCGAGGTCGATTTCGCCCATATTTTCGACGTAGTGCTCCGCCAGCGCGCGGATCTCTTCTGTCCGGTGTTCCGCCCAGGTGTCGTGGACCGCGAGCGTGTGGCAGCCGGACTCTTTGGCGCCCAGCAGGGACACGAAGGTGTCCTCGAAGATCCAGGTGTCCTCCGGCGCTGTGCCGAGATACTCCCGGGCAACGTCATAGATGTGGGAGGTCCGCTTGTTGCAGTGCTCCTCGCCGCAGGTGAAGACGGCCTCGAAATAGCCGTCGATGCCGTTGCGCTTCAGGCAGGCTTCCGTCAGGTGCCGGTCGGTGGCGGTGGCCACGACCATTTTCACGCCCCGGGCCTTCAGCGTCTCCAGAAAGTCCCTCACAAAAGGCTTGAGCGGGACTTCCTCAAAGTACCCGGGTTCCACGATCTTGTTGATTTCCGCAATGATCTGGTCCTGGGACTTCTGCAGGCCGAACTGGACCTGCATGTAGAGGCTCATGGGCTCCAGCAGCATGTGGGTCATGGCCTCTGTCTGCTCTGCGGAGACCTCGTAGCCGAGGCCCTCCAGATAGCGGCGCCCGATTTCGACCCAGAGGTGCATGGACTCGGTCAGGGTGCCGTCCATATCAAAAATGGCTCCGCGAATCGCCAAGGCGACTCACCTCGTTTCTTCCAGTGGTTTTGCTCAGATGGTGAAGTGCTCCGTGCCGGTGGTGTCCGGGCCGAAGCCGTAGTCCTCATACTCCTCCAGGGTCTCCTGCGGGACCGCGGGGACCTGCGCGACCCCCTCGAACTTGCGGCCCTGGGCCCAGAGGGACGGGGTGATGCGCACGGTGTAGCCGGTGCCGTTCATGCACATCCACTCGCTGGTGGAGGCCTCCGGCAGGCAGTACAGCGCCATGAGGACGGAGATGATGCCGCCGTGGGTGACGATGGCCGCCTCCGTAATGCCGGTCTTCAGAAGACCGTCCACGATGCTCTCGAGGGCGCCGCGGATGCGCTCGCCGAACTCGGCGTTGCTCTCGCCGTGGGGCGGAGCCGCGTCCATGCCGCCGGAGAGCCATGCGGCAAACTCCTCGTACTGCTGCAGTTCCTCCGCGGTGTGGCCCTCGAACTCGCCGAAGTTGTACTCGATGAGGTCCCGGATGACGACGGGCTTCACGCCCGGGAACAGGACGTCGCAGGTCTCGAGACACCGCTTGAGGGGGCTCGTGAACACGACCGGCGGGTCGGGGTACACGCAGGCCTCTTTGAGGTATTCGAGTTCCTCCCGGCCCTGCAGGCTGAGCTCCAGGTCCTGGTGGCCCACGTAGCGGCCCTCGTCGTTGCCGGTGGTCATGCCGTGGCGGATGAAATGCAAGGTATAGGTCTTCAAAACGGGTTCCTCCCCGGGGCGATACATCGCCGTCATGTGTCAGAATTCCTGAAAAGTATAGCACAACTGCGGAAAAAAAGCAGTAGCGCGGGATCGAATTTGTAACTGGCATTCCGGAAGAGTATACTATAAGATGATATTGCAAAAACGGAAAGGAGTTTTTGAGTATATGAATCGTGCAGCCATCAAACAGCGCGGGAAAGCCGCGTTCAAAGCAAACTACTGGAAGACCGTTCTGGTCGCCTTCCTTCTGTCCCTCGCCCTCGGCACGTACGGTGCCAGTGCCTCCAGCAGCGTCGACACAGACGAACTGCAGGAAGCGTTTGACATGAACCCGACCCAGGGCGTCACCTATGAGGCCGCAGACCCCTATGCTGCGCTCGAAGGCCAGGGCATCGACGCGGACTTCTCCTCCCTCATCCAGGGCCAGGAGACCTACACGCCCCAGACCAGAGCCTCTCAGCTGAAAGAGAGCATTCAGGTCGGCTCCATCGCGGGCCTTGGCGGCATCGCCACGCTGCTGACCATCTTCCTGCTCGGGCCCCTTGAGGTCGGATGTAAGAACTTCCTCAAGAAGAACCTGAACACCCCGGCGGAACTGGATGCCATGAACACCGCGTTCGTGCCGAAGTACTGGCACAACCTGGCCACCCAGCTTCTGAGACGGATCTTCGTTTTCCTCTGGTCCCTGCTCCTCATCATCCCCGGCATTATCATGAGTTATGCCTACGAGATGACCCCGTACATCCTGAACGACCATCCGGAGCTCGGCGCCAAAGAGACGCTCGACATGTCCAAAGCCATGATGAAAGGCCACAAATGGGAACTCTTCGTGTTCGACCTGTCCTTCATCGGCTGGTGGATCCTGAGCATCATCACCCTCGGCATCGCGGATATCTTCTATGTCCATCCGTACTATGCGAGCTCGCATGCCTCGTT
>CAJGDU010000149.1 GCA_904502175.1 Clostridiaceae bacterium | reverse complement strand
GCCCTGAGCCGCGACTTCGGCGCGGATGTTGTGGTATACGAGTTCGGAGTCATACTGGGCGCCGACGCCGGCGAGAGACTTTCTCTCCGCCTCGGGGATACCCAGACGCTCGAAGGTGTTCTTGATGTCCTCCGGCACATCTTCCCACTTGCCCGCCATGCCGGTCTTCGGCTTGACGTAAGTGACGATGTTGTTGAGGTCCAGGCCGTCGATGGGCGGGCCCCAGGGAGGCATTTTGGAATGGTTGAAGATGTCGAGGCACTTCAGACGGAAGTCCCGCATCCATTCCGGATCGTTCTTCTCTTCGGAGATCTGCAGGACGATGTCTTCGGTCAGACCGGTGTCGACCCGGTAAAAGTCGATCTCCTCATCGCGAAAGTCGTAGAGGTCGCGCTGGACGTCCTCAACGAACGTTTTCTCTTTTGCCATGATGCTACCTCTCTGTGTTTATTCGGCTTCCGCTTCGATGTACTTCTCGAAGCCTTCGGTGAAGATCTCGTCGATGAGCTCTTTGCCGCCGCTCTTGACGATGCGGCCGTCCACCAGGATGTGGGTATGGGTCACGTCCAGCGCCTCCAGGATGGCGGCGTTGTGGGTGATGATGAAGAGCGATTTGCCCTCTTTTTTCTGAAATTCCTGGATGCCCTTGGAGACGACGCGGACGGCGTCGACGTCCAGACCGGAGTCGGTCTCGTCGAGGATGGCGAGGTCGGGGTCGAGGATGAGGAGCTGCAGGATCTCGGCTTTTTTCTTCTCACCGCCGGAGAAGCCGACGTTGAGGTCGCGGTCCGCATAGTCCTCGGGGATGGTCAGGATGTTGGCGATCTCTTTGACCTTTTTGCGGAAGTTCCACAGTTTGACGCGCTCGCCGGTGCGCATTTCGATGGCGTTGCGCATGAAGTTGGCGACGGTGATGCCGGGGACTTCGATAGGGTTCTGGAAGGTCATGAACAGGCCTGCCTTGGCACGCTTGTCGGCGGTCTCCTCGAGCAGGTCGAGGTCGCCGTAGGTGATGGACCCTTCGGTCACTTCATAGGCCGGATGGCCCATGATGGCGTTGCCGAGGGTGGACTTGCCGGCGCCGTTCGGGCCCATGAAGACATGGGTCTCACCGGGGTTGATGACAAGATCGATCCCGTGAAGGATCTCTTTTTCTCCGACGCCTGCTTTCAGGCCTTTGACGGTTAACGTAGCTGACATAATATACCTCCAACGTCTTTTTACGTTATTTCAATACTTGTAGTCTCATGTAGTATAGACAAGATATAAATCGAGTGCAATGTTTTCGGCCGAAACTGTCACACAACTTTTTTTGTGCGACACCGAACGCGCAAAAAAAGGCCTCCCGGGTGCCGGGAGGCGTTCTGTTGGTTTATTTCAGCCACGTGATGGGCGTCATGACGTAGTCGACTTCCTTGTCTTTCCAGACCAGCGTGGTCTGGACGTCGATGGTGATGTTGTCGATGTACGCCTGTACCTCTTCCGGGCTCTTCCCCGCCTTGTTCACGACGAGGCGGACCGTGTAGTCATTGGTCCCCTTTTTCAGCGGTCCGGGCCGTTCCCCGTGGCAGGGGCCGACCACGAGCTGCGGTTCCTCCTGGAACTTCTCGTACTCATAGCCGTTCTCGGTCATGATCCACCGCTGGCCGGGGTTCACGAACCACTCGATCATCTCGAGTTTCTTATTGGAAGTGGTGCACTTGTCCGTCAGGCGCAGGGACAGCTCATAGCCCTGCCACTTGTCGGGCTCCGCCAGGATGCCGCTGACCATTTCCTGGTCTTCCATGGACGCGGTGGCCTCCACCAGGTCCACGGGCTGCGCGGAGCGGATAGAGCCGGAAATGTTGACCACATGGTCCGGCACGCGGGTGGTCAGCTGGGGCCAGAAGATGCGCAGACACACTGCCATCGCAATGACCAGCAGGACCGCCGGTATGACGAGCCACAGCCAGCGCCGGGACTTTCTCTCCTCGTCCAAGCTTCCACCTCCCTAATGAAATTGGATTCATTAGCGCCCATTATACCACAGTTCTCAGAAAAAGTCCTCTGCCTCTTCACTCCCCTCTCTGTGCCACCCGCTCCCTGAGCGAGTCCAATGATTCAGATTTTTGTGGTGTTTTCAAATATTTCTTCTTCTGTTGGTGCGTGCAACTGATACGGTTCCATCTCTTCTTCCGTCATATAATGGGAGCCAGACGACTTAAGTTCATTAACGGCATCAGACAAAAACGTATCTCCTTCGTAATATGGCAAAAATACAAATGCTCTGTCAGATACTTTTGTGCCGGCCACTGAATTGTTCAAATGAATGATATTAATGACATAATAGAAATAATCGTTATCTTCAAATTTTTCGGTCGATACGAAATCAAATGATGTGATCCCCGGCCATTTTGATTCGAAGAATTCTTTCTCGTCCGGAGCATTTGTATTCTCTTTTGAAAGAATAAACTCTCTGGACCAGGCAACGATGAATTCTTCATCCTGATCGTAATAGATCGTGTCAAACTGCGTTTCAGGCGAAGTTTTATTACACAGAACAGTTGAAGAGACCGCTTCAACCTCAAACCCGCTGGTAGATTTCGAGTAAGGTAGCGGGAAAAAGTAGACCCCTCCGGCAAGAGACAGAGCTATTATGGCAAGCACGATTCCAGCCACAACTTTGTTAGAGATGCGACTTCTTTTTAAGTCTCGATGCCTGACGATCGTCGCTCCCCCCGGCACAAAATGCCAGTCCTCCAGAGGAAACTGCATCGTGTTTTCATCAACGATCGGAAGATAAACTTCCGAGTTTGAACGGATATAATTCAATGAAAAATGACGCGGCTTGACTTTATCGCCATAAAAATCCTGATTAGAAAGTTTGAACTCGATATATTCTTCAAAGCGATGATAGTTATAGTAGACATCTTTTGTGAGGTCTACCGAGCACATCTCTTTGTGGAAAAAACTGTAGGAAGTGATTCTATTCGGCTCAACCTTGACGGTCGTTGTCCGGAAGAACTCTCGAGTGAAGAAAAACAAAGAGATTACACCGCAGATATAGTAGTAGACGTCCTTAATAAGAGCGGAAATGAGACTACCTGTTTCAGACCACCCTATAGCAAAGAGAGCAATAAACAATGCCAAAAGGAGTGCGATCGTCAGGCCTCGATCGGTACGGTAGCTATATAGAACCGTCTTTTCATCCTGCTTTTTTCCTTTTTTTATCCGCAAAATCCTCACCTCTTTGGCGATTTGCTGTCACTCAAACGTATTATTTCTCAGCCTTCTTCTGATCGATGACTTTGCCGTTTTCAATGGTGTAAACCATGCCATTATCCGTCTCAAGAGTACCGGAGTAGCCAAAGTCTACATAGCCGTCGGCGATGTACCACATGCCGTTGTCGTTTTCGGCAACACCGGAGAAATCCTCTTCCACTTTGTCCCCATCCATGAGGGCCCAGCGTCCATCGTCCGTTTTACGGACCGACTCGGTGTCTTTCAGATTATCCTCCAGATAGGGCGAATCTTCAGGAAGTTCTCCTGCGACCAGCGAATAGCCAAAATCGTATCCGGCCTGATAAAGCGGAGAATCCTTATCCACATCCATGGTCAGATAGTAGATCAGTGTGCCGGCAATCAGGGCCAGGCTCAAGATGATTGTTACCAGGCCAAAAGCAAGGGCACCGCTCGGGCTGCCGCCGGCGGTCTCGCCGGTCCTGACACCGAGCGCCGTGTTGATTTTGTCCTGTAAATAGACAGAGGCGGCAAATCGCCAGCCCAGGAACATCAACAGGATGGTGGGGACTCCGCTGTCGGATGTCTGTCCCGCAGACTGCATCATGACGTCGACACGTTTTGAGGTCTGATAGTACCAGTAAATGTCATAGAACGGCACCAGCAG
>CAJGDU010000148.1 GCA_904502175.1 Clostridiaceae bacterium | reverse complement strand
GGGAGGCTGTTTATTTATTGTGTTCAGATGATGAGGCCGCCGTTGACGCCGAGGACCTGGCCGGTCATGAAGGTGGACCGGGGCGACGCCAGGAAGACACAGACGTTCGCGATGTCCCGGGGCGTGCCGAGACGGCCGAGGGGCGTTTCGTCCACGAGTTCCTGCAGGGCTTCTTCAGAATGGTTGGCGTTCATCTTTGAGTCGATGACACCGGGGGCGATGCAGTTGACCCGGATGCCGGAGGGCCCCACCTCTTTGGCGAGGGCCTTGGTCATGCCGATGAGGGCCGCTTTCGAGGCGCTGTAGACGACTTCGCAGGAAGCGCCCACCTGTCCCCACATGGAAGAGATGTTGATGATGCACCCCTTCTTGTTGCGGATCATGTATGGCAGGAAGGCCCTGGTGACGAGGAAGGCGCTCTTGACGTTGCTGTCCATGACGTAGTCGTACTCCTCGAGGGAGACGTCGGTGAACAGCATCTGCGAGGCCACGCCCGCGTTGTTGACCAGGACGTCGGGCTCGCCCATGCGCGCGAGGACTTCCTTCTCCAGAAGCAGAACATGCTGTTCGGAGGTCAGGTCCGCGGAGAACGCTGTCGCGAGACCGCCCCCGCGGGTGATCTCATAGGCCAGCTCTTCCGCTGCCTGTTTGTTTTGGTGGAAACAGATGGCCACTTTGTAGCCCTTCTGGGCATAGGCTCTGGCAATGGCCTGGCCGATATCGCCGGAGGCGCCGGTGATGACAGCGAGCATAGCCGTTCTCCTTTCTTTCCTGAAAAAAGCACTCCGCCGGAATGCGGGCGGAGTGCGGATGCTGCGTTACGAAGCTTTTCTGGTAGTGGCGTTGGCGGCCTTCTTGGTCGGAGCCTGCTCAATGAAGTTGTAGTCGTTCAGGACGTCGAACACGGTCGGGTTGGTCTCGAGGACGCTGACCGGGATCTTGGTGCCGGTCTTCCCCTTGTCATTGAGGCGGGCCATGTAGGTCAGGGTGCCGTCCTCATTGAAGAAGTAACGGTTCTTGACCTGGACCAGCGGGTTGTAATAGTCTTCGTAGGTGTACTCCACGCCGGAAATGGTGGCGCTGCCGGTGCCCACAAAGGAGGCGTTCGGGAACTTCTCAAGGCTGGCGTTGTTGAACAGTTCCTCGACCTTCAGTTTCTTGACCTGAGAGGGAGAGAGTTCCGTATAGTTCTTGTCGGCAGCGGTCAGAAGATAGTACGTGCCGTCTTTCAGCATGTAGGTGACCGCGGTGGGGCCGCCCTCGAGTTCCACGTTCAGGGAGAGCATCTTCTGGTCCTCGCCGTACTGGACGAAGGTGATGGGCGTCTCGGTCTTCGGGGTGGTCTCGAAGGTGTAGTTCTTGCTGAGAATGAGGTCGATATACGGCTCCATGAGTCTGCCTTCAAACGCCGAGGGGATCTCATTATTCGACTTGCCGCCTTCTTTGTCGCCGTTGCTGCAGGCCGCGAACAGAGCGGTCAGCATGAGGACGGAAAGAACGATGGCGATGTACTTTTTCATGTTCTTCATATGCGTCATCTCCTGTTGGAAATATAGTGCAGGGTTCGCCTGAAATTGCAGTGTTTATCGTACCATAGAGGTTATTATAAGTCAATGAAAAAGGGGCATCCGGACGGATGCCCCTTTTTGGTGCTGGAGACAGGAATCGAACCTGCGACCTACTGATTACGAATCAGTTGCGCTACCGACTGTGCCACTCCAGCATGTGCGGCGCTTCCCGCGAAGCGCCCCTATATTATATAGAACCGTTCTCAGAATTTCAAGACCCGTTTTTCGGTGACGAGGTAGTCCATGGGCATGTCCGTATCCTCCTCCACGACCCGGTCGAGTCTCTGGGCCTCGAAGGCGATGCAGACCCGCAGCGCCTCCGGTCCGCGCTCGAGATAGCGGTCGTAATAACCGGCGCCGTGGCCGAGCCGTCCGCCCTCGTCGTCGAAGCCCACGCAGGGCACGAGGATGACGTCGAAGTCCTCCGGCTGACGGAGGGTGGCACAGGCCGGGTCGGGCTCGCGGATGTCGTATTTCCCGCTGATCCAGACAGGCTCTTCCCCGAGGGTATAGGCCTCCATGTGTCCGCCGCTCGAGCAGACCGGGAAGGACAGGACTTTCCCCTGTTCCTCCGCCCAGTCGTGGAAGACGGAGAGGTCGACCTCGTCGAACGTAGCCATATAGGAGAAGATGTGGGTGGCCTCCCGCACTTCCGGGATGCCGGCAAGCAGTGCGCAGAGGTCGGCGCTCGCCGCCGCCCGCTCCTCGGCCGTCATGGCACGGCGGGCAGCCGTGCAGCTCTTCCGCTGGGCGTTCTTCCGCTCTCTGTAATAGCTCTTCCGGATGTCGCCGGCCATGTAGAGCGAGCCGAAGGCGATGACCGGTTCCCCGCTCTGAAGGGCGGCGCGGACCGCGTCCGGGATGTTCTCGAACGCCTGCGCACGGCAGCCAAGGCTTCGCAGATGGTCCGCCAGTTTCTCCGCGGGCAGGGCCCGGGGGCTGTCCGGCGTGACACACAGGAACTCCTTCGCGTGGGGCAGGACGCTCTGCATCATGGCGCCGTAGTCCTTGTCCGACAGGACGCCGGTCAGGACGACCAGGGGCGTATCGCCCAGGTACTTTGTGAGGTTCTCCGCCACCACTTCGGCGCACTGGGGGTTGTGTCCCCCGTCCAGAAGGAAGAGCGGCTCTCTGCCGAGGACTTCGAACCGGGCCGGCCAGCGGGTCTTCGCAAGGCCTTTCCGGATGGCCTCATCGGAAACGTCCCAGCCCCGCTCCCGCAGCGCCGTGAGAACCGTGAGCGCCGTGGCCGCGTTGTGGAGCTGGTAGTCCCCGAGCAGGGGCACGTTCAGAGTGAGCCCTTCCCATTCGAAGGACTCGCCGGAGAGGTCGTGGGAAAGCGGCCGGACGGACAAGAAGTCCACCAGCCGGAACCGCGCGTTCCAGACGCCGCAGAGCTGTCTTATGACACTCACGACTTCCGGGGCGCTGTCGTAGCAGACCACATCGGCGCCCGCCTTGATGATGCCGCCCTTGTTCAGGGCGATCTCCTCCAGCGTGTTGCCGAGGTACTCGGTGTGCTCGAGGCCGATGTTCGTGATGACCGCCACTTCCGGGGCGTCGATGGCGTTGGTGGAGTCCAGGGCGCCGCCGAGGCCCACTTCCAGGACCACGATGTCGCAGCCCTGTTCCAGGAAGTACAGCATGGCGATGGCGGTGACCAGCTCGAACTGGCTGGGGTGGTCCTCCATGGCGTCGGCCTCCACGCGCACCCGTTCCGTGAGGTCGGCGAGGTCCTGCCCGGCGATATACCGGCCGTTCACCTGCAGCCGCTCCTCAAAACAGAGGACGTGGGGCGATGTGTACATACCGGTCCGGTACCCGGCCTCACGGAGAACGGATGCCAGCATGGCGCAGGTGCTCCCCTTGCCGTTGCTGCCCGCCACATGGACAAACTTCAGCTTCTTCTGGGGGTCTCCCAGGCGCCGCAGCAGTTCCTGTGTCCGCTCGAGACCGAGCCGGGTGGTGCTCCAGGTATAGTTTTCGATGTATTCGATGGCTTCTTTCGGGGTCATGCAAGGTTCTCCATCACGTTGCTGTAGCCGTCTTTCAGGTTGAGGCGGAGGGTCTTCGCGGTGCCGTTTTCGGTGTAGTCGATGCGGACGACGTCTTCACTCTCATACTCCGCCATCTGGACCGAGTAGTCCTTCGCCGTGAAGAAGTAGTCGAGATACTGCAGGGCCCGCTGATCGTAGGCGGCCGCGTTGTCCGACATGAAGATGACGCTGCCGCAGATGTCGTTGACTTTCGCCAGCATGAGCTTCTGCAGGATGCTGTAGGTGAGGTTGTCGTCCCGCAGGAAGAAGACGTCGGGGTCGTTGGCGAACGCCCGGCCGTCGAGGCAG
>CAJGDU010000147.1 GCA_904502175.1 Clostridiaceae bacterium | reverse complement strand
GGACCTCGCGGAGAAGTTCCGGGTCCGTCCCCAGACCCTCGGGGAAATGCTCGCCAAAATGGAGGAGAACGGCCTCGTCGTCCGGACGAAAGACCCGGCGGACGGCCGCGCCACGCTCGTGGACCTCACCCCCGCCGGCGAGGCGGCCGAGCAGGAGCACCACGAGAAGATCCTGCAGGACATCAAAGAAAAATTCGCCGCCCTCACGGACGACGAATTGAAAGAATATTTGCGGTTGATGAAAAAGATCAACGAGAGCCTGTCAAATTAAATAGACCAGGTACGTATCGCCCGTCGGGAGGACTTTCAGTCCCCCGGCGGTCTTTTTCTTGACGGCCAGCAGGGTGGAACCCTGGCTGACGGGAAGCAGGATGCCCTGTTTGATGAGGTACTGCTCGGCCGCGAGGCAGTAGCCGGTGACGGTCTCCGGGTCTTTCGCGGACGCGGCGCCCAGCAGGAACGCGTCGTACTCGTCAGAGGCGAGGTGGACGACGTTGGCGTCCGTTTCGCCGGAAAACTGCTTGAGGACGTTGGTGGCCACGAGCTCGGAGCAGTGGATGGGGGCAAAGGCGACGTCATAGGCGCCGGCCACCAGGGTCTCCTGCAGGTCGGTCTCGGTCTCCTTCGTCTCGATGGCGATGTTCAGGTCGGAGCCGAACACCTTCTGCCAGTTCTGCACGAGGGACTGGACCGGCTTTTTGTCTGACTCCAGACACACGAACCGGATGTCGAAGCTGGTGGGGGCCGGTTCGTCCGGCGTGGCGGCGGCCTCGAACTTCTCCCGGGCGGTGGCAAGATACTGCTTTGCCTTTTTCAGGTTGACCTTCCGGTTGGGCACAGTGCCGGCGGCGAGCCGGTACGGGGTGCCGCTGACGGAGTTGCAGCAGTACGGGAGGAGGCCTTCCGCGGCCTTCTTTCCGTCGGCGATGAGCATGGAGGTGTCGGTGGCCGTCGTCAGAGCGAGGCGCAGG
Source organism: Clostridiaceae bacterium (assembly GCA_904502175.1). Lineage (GTDB taxonomy): Bacteria > Bacillota > Clostridia > Oscillospirales > Acutalibacteraceae > RUG420. The sequence goes on along the minus strand of CAJGDU010000147.1, from coordinate 2,978 downwards.
TCCTCGTTGCCGGAGAAGTCGCTGCCCATGTTGAACAGGACGGCGTTGATGAGGTTGTAATACTCGGTGGTCTCAAAGTCCCGGGGCAGCGAGTCTGCCGCGGCGGAACTGAGGATGGCGCCGTCCAGGATGCCTTCGTCAGAGCGCAGGTCCGAGAGGATGTCGATGACCTTTTCCTCGCCGTCCGAGACGACTTCCTTGCCGCAGGCGAGGACGCACTGGTCGATGTCGCCGGGCGTGAGGCCCTGGTAGTCGGGGTTCTTCGTCATGGTGACGGAGGTGCCGTTCTGGTCATAGGAGGAGATGTAGTATGGGCCGTTGCAGAGGGTCATGCCCGCGCTGAGGCCGTAGCGGCCGGCGGTCTCCTCGAAGAACGCGCGGCTGCAGGGCATGGCGCAGGGGGAGGCCAGGGCCGTCAGGAAGTTGCTGTCCGGCGCGGAGAGTTTGATGCGGACCGAGTGCTCGTCCGGCGCCGAGACGCCGAGGGCGGAGGTCTTCTTCTCGCCGGCGTAGACGGCCGGGGCATTGACGATGCCGAAGAGCCGGGAGGCGCCCGGGGACAGGGTGTGGGCCGCGACGGCGCGCTGGATGCCGAAGACGAAGTCGTCCGCCGTCATGGCGGCGGGGAAGTTCAGGATGAAGTCCTCTCCGAGGGGGTTCCGCCGCGCGCTGTCGGCGCTGTCGGCGTCGGGGACGTGCCAGGTGAGGCCGTCCCGGAGAATGAAGGTGTAGGTGAGCCCGTCATCGGAAATGCTCCAGTGGTCGGCAGCGGCTTTCTGCACGTTGCCGTTCTCGTCCACGCGCACCAGACCCTCGTAGCAGTTCGCGGCGAGGGTGGACCCGGCCGCGGTCTCAGAGACAGCGGGGTCGCAGCTGGAGGGTATGGCGTCCACAGGCAGGGTGATGACGGTGTCCTCCTGCTTGCAGGAGGCGAAAACCAGACAGCACAGAAGGGTGCTGAGGACGATGGACAGGACTTTTTTCCACATGGGTGAGGGGCTCCTCTCGAAGGGTGTGATCGACTTGAAAACTACATTCATTCTAACACAGCAAATCGCCAAAGAAAAGGCAAAGAGGGGGGTCTTCCGTTGTTGATTTGGCCCCTTCTCTTGTGTATAATTTATGTGTATATGTAAAATTCCCCGGAGAACCAGAGGAGGAATCGAAATGGAATATGAACTGAGCGTAAAAAAGATGACACTGCGCGAGCAAGTCAGCTTTCTTACCGGAAAGGACTTCTGGCATACGGCATCTGTCGACCGGCTCGTCGTCCCGTCCGTCATGGTATCGGACGGCCCCACCGGCCTGCGCAAATCCGTCGGCCTGAAGACCGTTCAGGCCACCTGTTTCCCGTCCGCCGCGGCCATTGCCAGCGCGTGGGACAAAGAGGGAACGAAGGCCTTCGGTAAAAAGCTGGGCGACCAGTGCCGTGCGGAGCGCCTGTCGGTCCTGCTGGGCCCCGGCATCTGCATCAAACGGTCTCCGCTCTGCGGCAGAAACTTCGAATATTATTCGGAAGACCCGTTCCTGGCCGGCACCCTTGCCGCCAACTATATCAACGGCGTCCAGTCCAAAGGCGTCGGCACCTCGCTGAAGCACTTTGCGGCCAACAGCACGGAAGACTTCCGTTTCAAAGCGGACTCCATCGTCGACGAGAGAGCACTCCGGGAAATCTATCTCCGCGGCTTTGAGATCGCTGTCCGTCATGCGCAGCCCTGGACCATCATGATGGCCTACAACAAAATCAACGGCACCTACTGTACCGAAAACAGCTACCTCATGACCGACATCCTCCGCAAGGAGTGGGGCTTCGAAGGCCTGACCGTCAGTGACTGGATGGCCACGGCCGACCGTGTGAAAGCCCTGAAAGCCGGACTGGACCTCGAAATGCCCGGCACCGGCAACTACAGCATCGACAAGGTCACGAAGGCCTACCGCGCCGGCGAAGTCTCTCAGGAAGAGATCGAGACCAGCGCCCGCCGCGTCCTGAACCTTGTGGACAAAGCGTCTGTCGCGCTGTCTGAGCCCGCCCCCGAGTGGGACAGAAGAGCGGACCACAAATACGCCATCGAACTGGCCAAGAAGTGCCCGGTCCTTCTCAAGAACGACAACAACGTACTGCCGTTCAAGAAGACCGATAAAGTCGCCATCATCGGCGCCCGTGCCAAGCAGCCTCTCGTACAGGGCGGCGGCTCCTCGCACATCAACGCCTTTGCCATCGACGACCCCTACACCGCGTTCCAGAACCTCGGCATGGACATCACCTATGCCGACGGCTACGACCTCACCATGCTGGACGAGACCAACATGGGCCTTGTGAACGAGGCCTGTGAAGTCGCGAAGGCGGCCGACAAGGTCCTGCTCTTCGTCTCCTGCTCCGACATGGACGTCCAGGAGGGCTTCGACCATGACAACATGGATCTGCCCGCCGCCATGAACGCCCTCGTCACCAACGTGGCGGACGTCAGCGACAACGTCGCGGTCATTCTGTCCACCGGCAGCTCCGTGGTCCTGCCCTGGGCCGACAAAGTCGGCGCCATCCTGCAGACCTACCTGCTCGGCGAAGGCTTCGGCTCCGCGCTTCCGGCCCTTGTCCTCGGCGAAGTGTCCCCCAGCGGCAAGCTGGCGGAGACCTATCCGAAGGCACTGGAAGACGTCCCGTGCCTCAAGGACTTCAAGGTCGACGCGAACAAGAACCTCCGCTACAGAGAGTCCATCTTCGTCGGTTACCGCTACTATGACACCGCGGAGAAGGAAGTGGCCTATCCCTTCGGTTACGGCCTGTCTTACGCGAAGTTCGAGTACTCCGACCTCAAGGTCGTCAAGGCGGACAACGGCAAAGTCGCGGTCTGCTTCAACATCAAGAACGTCGGCAGCATGAAGGCCGATGAGATCGCGCAGCTCTATGTCGGCGCCACCTTCGCTTCCAAAGTGTATCGCGCCAGAAAAGAACTCAAGGAGTTTGCCCGCGTCTCCCT
>CAJGDU010000146.1 GCA_904502175.1 Clostridiaceae bacterium | reverse complement strand
CCTTCGCGGACGTCGTCGCCGGACAGCTTCTTGTCGCCGTCCTTGAGGTAGCCGTATTTCTTGCCGTAGTCATTGAACACGCGGGTGAGCGCGGTCTTGAAACCGGTCTCGTGAGTACCGCCGTCAATGGTGCGGACGTTGTTGGCAAAGGAGTAGAGGACTTCCGAGTAGGAGTCGTTGTACATGAGGGCCACGTCCACTTCGCGGTCGGTCTTGACCGCCTTGAACGAGATGACCTCATCGTGCAGGGGCTGGAAGCCGCGCACTTTGTTGATGAGCTGGACGAACTCGGAAATGCCGCCCTCGTAGCAGTAGACTTCCTGATGCTTGCTCTCTTCCCCGTCGCGGAGGTCGGTCAGCGTGATCTTGAGGCCGGCATTCAGGAAAGCCTGCTCTCTGAGGCGCTTCTGCAGGGTCTCGAACTCGTAGACGGTGGTCTCCTGGAAGATGTCGGCACAGGCCTTGAACCGGATGGTGGTACCGGTCTCTTCGGTGTCGCCGACGACCTTGAGGTCCTCTTCCGGCACGCCCAGGTTGAACTTCTGGTAGTGGACGTGGCCGTCCTGGCGCACTTCGACTTCCAGCCAGTCGGACAGGGCGTTGACGACCGAGGAGCCGACACCGTGCAGGCCGCCGGAAACCTTGTATCCGCCGCCGCCGAACTTGCCGCCGGCGTGGAGGACGGTCAGGACGACCGTGACGGACGAGACGCCCATCTTATCGTTGATGCCCACGGGGATGCCGCGGCCGTTGTCGCGGACTTCGATGATGTCCCCGGGCAGGATGTTCACTTCGATATGGGTGCAGAACCCGGCCAGGGCCTCGTCGATGGAGTTATCGACGATCTCATAGACCAGGTGGTGCAGGCCGCGCGGGCCGGTGGAGCCGATGTACATGCCGGGACGTTTCCGGACGGCTTCGAGCCCTTCGAGGACCTGGATCTGCTCGGCGCCGTACTCTTCGTCGACCAGCGTATCCATTTCTTCGATGTCGTCGAACTCGCCGATGTCGGCCTCTTTTGCCTGGACCGCCACGTCGGCTGCTTCTTCCGCCGCCAGTTCCGCCGCCTCAATGGCCGCGGCCCGGTCAGCCGCCTCCTTCAGTGCCGCCTTTTCGGCCTCTTCGGGAGTCAGCTCGACGGTTTCCACCGTTTCCACTTCTTCAAGAACCTCGGGGTTCCTGTTCTCGTTACTCAAACTAAAACCTCCAAACGCCCCAGCAGCGTACCGGACGAGAGCTGGGACAGATAGATGACATTTCTCTCTCCTTCGTCACACACGACGAAAGACTTTGGCAGTTCAAAGGGGCTGACGTTGACGACTCTCCCCTCTTTTTCCGCCAGATTCAGGTAATTGCGCGAATGTTTCTGGACTGTCGTCGTGTCCAGATCGAAGATGCCGAGGATGGTGTCCGTCCGAACGACCGTGTCGGCACCCAAATGCAGATACACTAGACCAGCCTCCCGCCGGATACTTCAAACAGTTTCCCGCTCTCCGACTGCCGGGAGAGGAGGATGCTGGAGGGCTCACAGCAGGTGAGGAACACCTGCCAGCCGTCGATGTGGTTCAGGATATAGTCCTGCCGCCCGGCGTCCAGCTCCGACATGACGTCGTCGAGCAGGGCCACCGGCTGTTTGCCGGTCAGGGCTTTTATGACGGAGGCCTCGGACATCTTGAGGCTCAGCGCGCAGGAGCGCTGCTGGCCCTGGGAGCCGAAGGACTTCGCCGAGATGCCGTCGAGTTTCACGATGAGGTCGTCCCTGTGGGGCCCGACCGTGGTGAACCCGGCAAAGCTGTCGTCGCGGCGATGCGCTTTCAGGAGCATCTGCAGCTCCTCTTTGATGACAGCGGTGTCTTCGGAGGAAAACGTGTGCGATGCATCGCCCGCGCCGGCGGAGTAGTCGATGGTGATGGTCTCTCTGCCGCCGGAAATGCCGCTGTAAAACTCGTCTAAGAAGGGACGCAGGTCGTCGAGGTACTTCATGCGCGCGGAGATGACCTGCGCGCCGAAGGTGCAGAACCGGTCGTCCCAGACGTCCAGCGTGTCGTAGAGCTCGCTGTGGTACAGCGCGTCTTTGAGCAGCTGGTTGCGCTGCTGCATGGCCCGGTTGAACTGGGCGAGGGCTTTCGCGTAGCCCGGCTTCAGCTGGCACAGGGCCTGGTTGATGAACTTGCGCCGCTCGGCGGGACCGCCTTTGATGAGGTCCAGGTGCTGGGGCGCGAAGATGACGGCCAGGAACTCGCCGACGAGTTTGGTGGAAGGACCGTAGGGCAGGCCGCCCAGAGACGCGGTCTTCTTGTCGGTGATGAGGATGTCCGCCGTCATGTCCCGGACATCGTTGTAAAACGACATGGAGAGCTTCGCGGCTTCGGCGTCGAAGCGTTTGAGCTCCCGCTCTTTGGAGCCGCGGAAGGAGCGCAGACCGGTAAAAAGCCAGAGGGCTTCCAGGAGGTTGGTCTTGCCCTGGGCGTTCTCTCCAAAGATGACGTTCACACCGGGGGACGGCGTAAACTCGACGGCCTCAAGGTTCCGGTAGTCCCGGATGGACAGAGCGTCGACTCTCATGGCCTCTTATTTCTCGTTGCGCAGACGGACCGGCAGGACCAGGAACAGGAAGCTGTCCCCTTCCACCGGAACGACGGTGATGGGGCTGAGCGGGCCGTTCAGGGTGACCTTGACGGTCTCGAGGTCGCAGGCGCGGAAGGCGTCGAGGAGGAAGCGGTTGTTGAAGCCGATCTCTACTCGGTTGCCGTCGATTTTGGCCGGGACCTTGTCGTTGGCGGCACCGATGGTGGTGCTGGTGCTCATGCGGATGACGTTCTCGTCGAAGACGCAGCGCAGCGGGCTCTTGACCCGGTCGCTGATCATGAGGGACATGCGGTCGATGGCCGAGATGATGGTCTTCGTGTCCACTTCCACTTCGGTGGTGAAGGCCTTCGGGATGGCCGCGTTGTAGTCGAGGAACTCGCCGTCCAGAAGACGGGAGATGAGGGCATAGGCGCCCACCTCAAAGACGATGTGGCGGGCCGCCACTTTCAGGGCGACGACGTCGGCCTCGTCAATGAGCTTGATGACTTCGGAGAGGGTCTTGGCCGGGACAACGAAGGACAGCGGCTCTCCGGTATAGTTGATGGCCTCGGTGCGGATGGCCAGACGGAACCCGTCGACGGCGATCAGCTTGAGGGTATTTTCAGAAACTTCGAACTTGATACCGGTGTGGACCACCTTGGTATCGTTCGTGGAGACGGCGAAGATGGTCTGCTTGACCATTTTCTCCAGGGTCTCGGCGTCGATGAGCACCGGGACCTCTTCCGTGACGGTGGGCAGCTCCGGATACTCTTCCGCGGCAATGCCGACCAGCTGGTATTCGACTTCGCCGCAGCGAATGGTGCACAGCTGACGGGGGTCCGCTTCGATGGAGACGGTCTCGCCGGGCAGGCGGCGCAGGATGTCGCAGAGCAGGCGGGCATTGAGCACAATGGCGCCGTCCTCTTCCACACGCGCTTCCTGAACGGTGGTGATGCCCATGTCCATGTCATAACCGGTCAGCGCGATCTGGCCGGCTTCGGCTTTCATGAGGATGCCTTCAATGGCGGGCATAGTGGCTTTGCTGGAGACCGCGCGCTGCACGTTCTGGCAGGCTTCGTTCAGTCTCGCGGTGTTGCAGATGATTTTCATAGTATTGGTTCCTCCTGAAACAATAGTCTTAAGTTCTTAGTCATATTAGTAGAGTCGGCGGACAGTTCTGAAAACCGCGTTTCACAATGCAGGTATCGTGTTTTCACGCTCCGCACGGGACGGGTGTCCGGTATGGAAGAATCCGCGGAAACGGACCGGGGCGATGCACCCCTTGCGGAAAATGTGGAAACCGGCGGTGTGGATTGCGGACAAAACCGTCAATAGTTCGTCTGCGACTCGTTGATGTTGTTGATGATGCTCTGGATGGTGGAGCGGACGGCCGGGTCCTTCTGCATGTCTTTCTCCGCCTGCTCATAGTTGTACATGACGGTGGAGTGGTGCTTGCCGCCGAAGGCCTTGCCGAT
>CAJGDU010000145.1 GCA_904502175.1 Clostridiaceae bacterium | reverse complement strand
GGAAGCTGCGGAAGCAGCCCGATTAGAGGCGGAAGCTCAGGCGAAAGCCGAAGCCGAAGCACAGGCCGCCGCGGAAGCGGAAGAGGCCAGACTTGCGGCAGAAGCGGAGGCCAGAGCGGCCGAAGAAGCTCGCCTCGCTGCAGAGGCCCAGGCGAAAGCCGAGCAGGAAGCTGCGGAAGCAGCCCGATTAGAGGCGGAAGCTCAGGCGAAAGCCGAAGCAGAAGCGGCCGAACAGGCCCGCCTTGCAGCAGAGGCCCGCGCAGCAGAAGAAGCCGAGCAGGCAAGACTCGCTGCCGAAGCCGAAGAAGCCCGCCTTGCCGCCGAAGCCGAAGCTCGCGCACAGGCAGAGGCTGCTGTCGAAGCAACACCTGCCGCGCCGGCCCTTGACCCCGAGGTCCTCGCGGAACTCGAGGCGAAGGCGGCCACCTACCGCAAGAACATCGCCGACGCCGAGGCCGCCATGGCGGCCACCTGGAACCCCGCCATGAAGCAGCGTCTCCAGGAGCGCATCGACCAGACCCGCGCCAAACTCGCAGAAGTTGAGGCACAGCTTTCATGATCTTTCTCATTGCCACACAGAACAAACATAAGAAGACCGAATTCCAGCGCATTCTGGCGCCGCTCGGCATAGACATCAAGACCGCCGGGGAGCTGGGGCTCCAGTACCCCGACGTGGAGGAGACCGGCACCACCTTTGAGGAGAACGCCCTCATCAAGGCGCGGGCGGGCTGCCTGCTCGCCGGCGTCCCGACGCTGGCCGACGACTCGGGCCTCTGCGTCGACGCCCTCGACGGCGCGCCGGGCCTGTACTCGGCCCGCTGGAGCTCCGACACCGAAGGCGAGAACGCCGACGACGAGTCCAACAACGACAAGCTCCTCCGCCTCCTTAGGGACGTGCCGGACGAAGCCCGCACGGCCCACTACGTGGCCGCCATTGCGGCGGTGTTCCCGGACGGCCGGGAGTTCACGACCCGGGGCGAGTGCTACGGGCGCATCGCCCACGAACGGCACGGAAAGGGCGGCTTCGGCTACGACCCGCTGTTCCTCGTGTCCACCGCGGGCACCGCGTCCAACGAACAGGCCGCTACCGGCGAGTTTACGCAGACCTTCGGCGAAGTCCCGCCGGCCGTCAAGGACAGCCAGTCCCACCGCAGCCGCGGCCTTCAGAACATGTATGAAGTATTGAAAAGAGAACTTTGAGTTTCCCCGCGGCGCGGGGAAGCCAAGCCAAAGGAGTTTTACTCACCCTATGACCAGTAAAGAACGCGCTGCTCTGCGGGCGGAGTCCCACCACCTGGAGCCCATCTTCCAGATCGGCAAGGGCGGCCTCTCCGAGGCCTTCTTCAAGCAGGTGGACGAGGCCCTCACCACCCGCGAGCTCATCAAAGTCCGCGTGCTCCTCGAGACCACGCCCATCTCCCCGAAAGAGGCGGCCACCGAACTGGCGGCCCACACCGGGGCCGAAGTCATCGGCGTCGTGGGCGGCGTCATCATCCTGTACCGCTACAGCAAGGAGAAGCACGACAAGGAAAAGCAGAAAGAGCAGAACATCAAAAAAGCGGCCGCCGCGAAGAAGCGGAAGGTCGTTATGGAACGAAAAGGCACGCACAAACTTCGCAACAAGAGGTAAAGGAGACCAGCCATGCGCATCGGCATTTTCGGCGGCACGTTCAACCCGCCGCACCTCGGCCACCGGCACATCGTGGAAGACTTCCACGCGCAGATGGCCCGCATCGGGCTGCCCCTCGACAAGCTCCTCATCATCCCCACGTACGTGCCGCCCCACAAAGCGGCCCCGGACCTCGCCTCCGGCGAAGACCGGCTCCTCATGTGCAACCTCCAGCTGGAGAACGGACCCTTCGAGGTCTCGGACATCGAGATCAAACGCGAGGGCGCCAGTTACACCTGGATGACCCTCGAGGCCCTGCACGAACAGTACGACGCCCCGGGCGAGCCGGCGGAGCTCTACTTCCTCATGGGAGACGACATGCTTCTGTACCTGCCGCACTGGGTGCGGCCGGAAAAAGTCCTCGAGGACGCCGTCCTCGTCTCCACCATCCGCAGCCACGAGTGCTCCGTGGAGGAACTCAAAGCCTTCGCGCAGACCACCTACCCGGATCAGTACGCCGCCGGCCGGTTCCTCTTCTTCGAGAGCGAACCCTTCCCGGTGAGCTCGACCGAAATACGGGCGCTGGTCAAACTGGCGGCGGGCATCCGCCCCGACGGCGAAGCCGACGCGGAAGCGCCGGCGAAGGTCTCTCAGCACGAGCGGCACATCGCCGAAAAACGACTCGAAGAACTGCTGGACCCGAACGTTCTGCAGTACATTCTGGAAAGAGAGCTTTACCAATGAGCGAAGACACCATGAAAAAACTGTGGGAGAACCCCGCGAACCCGGAGCTCGAAGTGGCCATCCAGTCGGCGGAGGCGGCAAACGTCTGCACCGCCGGGACCCGGGAACTGACCCCGGAGGAGCTGCAGGCCCACCTCGCCAAAGTCGAGGAGTACAAAGCGCTCCTGAAAAACCACGTGGACGAGCGCCGCTACGCCCACTCCCTGAACGTGGCAGACGCCGCGAAGGAACTCGCGGAACGCAACGGCGTGGACGCGGACAAGGCCTACCTCTGCGGCCTGCTCCACGACATCGAGAAGAACCGGCCCTGGGACGAGCAGGAGCGGTACATGAAACAGCTCGGCGACGCCCTCCCGGACCACGTCGTCCAGAACAAAAAACTCTGGCACGCCCCCGCGGGCGCAGCCTACGCGCGGGACGAACTCGGCATCCTTGACGCTGACATGATCCGTGCTATAAAATACCATACGACCGGCCGGCCGAACATGAGCCCTCTGGAAAAGGTGCTGTACGTCGCGGACTACGTCTCCATCGAGCGGGACTACCCCGGCGTGGAGCGGGTGCGGGAAGCCGCATACCGAAACCTCGACGAGGCCATCCTCATCGGCGGGCGATTCACCCTCATTTCCCTGTTGGAACGCTACCGTGTCGTGAACTATGACACGTTCGCCATGTATAACGAAGTGGCCGCCGAACTCGGCGCCGCCTTCGAAGAATCCGCGAGCAAAGCATAAGACAAACCATTCTGTATTGGAGGAATCCCGTTTAATGACCAGCTTAGAAGAAGCCAAGAAAATCGCCGAAGTCCTGGACAATAAAAAAGCCCAGGAAGTCAAAGTGTTGAAGGTGGCGGACCTCACCTTCGTGGCCGAGTACTTTGTCCTCGCGACGGGTACGTCGAACACCCAGGTCAAGTCCCTCGCCGAAGAAGTCGAATTCCAGATGAAGGAAGCCGGCCTCCCCGGCCACCTCGAAGGCAAAGCCTCCGACTGGTACCTCATCGACTTCGGCAGCGTCATCTGCCACATCTTCGAGCCCGACGCCCGCGCGCACTACAACCTCGAGCGCCTCTGGGCCGACGCCGAAGAGATATCCCTGTAAGCAATAACCATTCTATATAAAAGGACTGTTGAGAAATGAAGCCTTACGATTTTAAGTCTGTCGAGAAAAAATGGCAGGACAAGTGGGAAGACGCCGGCGTGTTCCATGCCGTCGACTTCTCCGAAAAGCCCAAGTTCTACGGTCTCGTCGAGTTCCCCTACCCGTCGGGCGCCGGCATGCACGTCGGACACATCAAGGCCTACTCCGGCCTCGAAGTCGTGTCCCGCAAACGCCGCATGCAGGGCTACAATGTCCTGTTCCCCATCGGCTTTGACGCCTACGGCCTCCCGACGGAGAACTATGCCATTAAGACCGGCATGCACCCCCGTCAGGTGACGGACCAGAACATTGCGAAGTTCTCCGACCAGCTCAAAAAGGTCGGGTACTCCTTCGACTGGACCCGCGTCGTGGACACCACCGAAGAGGACTACTACAAGTGGACCCAGTGGATCTTCCTGCAGATGTTCGACCACGGCCTTGCCTTCCGCGACAAGACCCTCGTCAACTACTGCCCCTCCTGTAAGGTCGTCCTCTCCAACGAGGACTCCCAGGGCGGCAAGTGCGACATCTGCCACTCCGACGTCGTCCAGAAGTCCAAGGACGTCTGG
>CAJGDU010000144.1 GCA_904502175.1 Clostridiaceae bacterium | reverse complement strand
GTCAGGGGGCCTTCAAGAAGTTCAACTTCGACATCCCCCAGCCGCCGGAGGTACGCGCCAAAGAAGTCGGCGCCAGCCGGCCGCTGTCCTATGTCACCTGCTCCGCGGAGAGCATCCGCCCGGTCTACATGAGCGCCTTCGGCCTGCGGGCCGACCAGGTCCTCACCACCGGCAACCCGGTCTCGGACTACTTCTTCCGCCCGGAGAACGTGAGCCCGGAAGCGGTCGCGAAAAAGCGGGCCGCCTTCGACGGAAAGTACCCGGTCTGCAAGGACAAGTACCTCGTGTTCTACGCGCCCACGTTCCGGGACGATGAGGGAGAGGACAAAGCGCTCCTCGACCACCTGGACGCAGAAGCCCTTCTGGAGGCCGCGAAGAAAGGCGCCGGGAAAGACGCCGTCCTGCTCATCCGCCTCCACCCGAACGACAGCCGGGGGAGAGACGCCCTGACGGCCCTTGCGGCGGCGAACGACGCCGTCCTGGACCTCACCGACTACCCGGACTCCGACGAGCTCTCCGTCCTCTCGGACGTGCTCATCACGGACTACTCGTCCATCTGCATGAACAATGCCCTGCTCCACAAGCCGGTCGTGTTCTATGCCTACGACCTCGACCGCTTCGAGGGCGCCCGGGACTTCTACTACCCCTATGAAGAGACCGTCGGCGGCCCGGTCGTGAAAACCATGGAAGACCTCTGCGACGTCTTCGCGAGACAGGACTTCCGGACCGACCGACTGGAGGCCTTCCGCAGGCTCCATTTCGGAGACTTCGAGGGCGGCGCCACGCAGGCCATGCTCCGGCAGCTGCCGAAACTTTTTCAACACTGACAGACCGGTCGTTTTATGATATACTTGTCCCAATTTTGAAACAAAGCTTCTTCGGAAAGGAAGAATGAAATGAAGGTCAACCACAACTTTGACAACCTCGTTCCCAACTATCTCTTCGCGGACGTTGCCCGCAAGACGAATGAGTACATCGCCGCGCACCCCGACAAACCCGTCATCCGTATGGGCATCGGCGATGTGACCCTCCCGCTCTGCAAGGCGGCCGTCGACGCCCTCAAGGAAGGCGCCGAGGACCTCGCACACAAGGAGACGTTCAAGGGCTACCCCGACTACGAAGGCTACGACTTCGTCCGGGAGGCCATTGCGGGTTACTACAAGAGCTTCGGCGTGGACGTCGGGGCCGATGAGATCCTCGTCACCGACGGCGCGAAGGGCGACAGCGCGAACCTGCAGGAGATCTTCTCCGCGGACAGCGTGGTCCTCGTGACCGACCCGGTCTACCCGGTCTATGTGGACTCGAATATCATGGCCGGACGGAACATCGTCTACGCGCCCGCCACCGAAGAGAACGGGTTCTGCGCCATGCCCGACAAGAGCGTGCATGCCGACCTCATTTACCTCTGCTCTCCGAACAACCCCACCGGCGCCGCCTACACCAAGGCGCAGCTGAAGGAGTGGGTGGACTACGCCAACGCGGAGGACGCCATCATCATCTATGACGCCGCCTACGAGCACTTCGTCGTCGACGACTCCGCCCGGTCCATCTTCCAGGTGGAAGGGGCCCGCACCTGCGCCATCGAGCTCTGCTCCATGTCCAAGACCGCCGGCTTCACCGGCACCCGCGGCGGCTACACCGTCATCCCGAAGGAACTGGAGCGCGACGGCCACAACATCTACACCCTCTGGTACAGACGGCTCTCCACCAAATATAACGGTGTGTCCTGGCCGGTCCAGAAGGCCATTGCCGCCGTCTTCTCTGAGGAAGGCCTCAAAGAGATCGACGAGAACATCAACTACTACCGCAAGAACGCGCAGGTCATCATGGAGACCTTCGACCGCCTGGGTGTGTTCTACACCGGCGGCAAGAACTCGCCCTATGTCTGGATCAAATGCCCGAAGGGCATGGGCTCCTGGGAGTTCTTCGACTACCTTCTGGAGAACGCGCAGGTCGTCGGTACCCCCGGCGAGGGCTTCGGCGAGTGCGGCAAAGGTTATTTCCGCTTCACCAGCTTCTCTTCCTATGAGAATACGGTGGAGGCCATGAGTCGTATTGAATCGCTTCTGGCGGAGTAAATAAGTTTCGTGGTATACTATGTTTCACGGGGGTGAAACACATGGCCAAGTATAAAAAGTCGATGCAGCGAAGGCGGATCATTTCGGTGGTCATCGCTCTTGCTCTCGTCGGCGCCATCATTTTCGGGATCGTCTCCGGCATCATGAAGGCGGTCCACACCATTCAGGCCAAGTCGCGGGCAAGAAAGGAATATCGGGCGTCCACGCAGTATCTTCTGGACGAGATGAGTCTGGAAGAGAAAGTGGCACAGATGATCCTCGCGTACCAGCCGGACGGAGATTTCATCGCAACGCAGAAAAAGTACCAGTTCGGCGGCTATGTGTTCTTCGCGAAATACTTCAAGAACAACACGCCGGAACAGGTCGTGGCGGACATGGCGGAACTGCAGAAAGTGTCCAATACCCGCATGCTCCTCTCCGTCGATGAAGAGGGCGGCAAGGTCAATCGCATTTCCAAGTACCCCCAATACCGCGATGAGCCCTTTGCCTCCGGTGCCGAGGTCTTCCACGGCGGCGGATGGGACGGTGTCGTTGCGGACACCAAGGAAAAAGCCCTGTTCCTGAACATCCTGGGCCTCAACACGAATCTCGCGCCCATCGCCGATGTACCCTATGCCGAAAAGAACTATATCTTCCCCCGCGCCTTCTCGACCACCCCGGAAGACGTCGCGGACTATGTGGAATATGTGGTCAACGAATACAGAGAGCAGAACACCCTCTGCTGCCTCAAACATTTCCCGGGTTACGGGAACAACGGCAACTCCCACCTGACCGTCATCGAGGACCCGCGGGACAAACAGGTCCTGGAATCTCGTGATGCCATGCCCTTCGCCGCGGGCATTTCGGCGGGAGCCCCCATGGTCATGGTGTCCCACACGGTGGTCGACGCCTATGACGCGAAGAACCCGGCATCTCTTTCCAAAGCGGTGCACAACGTCCTTCGGAAGACCATGGGCTTCAGCGGCGTCATCGTCACCGACGGTCTCGAGATGAGCGGCGTCACGAAGTTCATCAAAGACCCCGCCAAGGCCGCCATCCTGGCCGTCCAGGCCGGCAACGACCTGCTCTGCACCGGCACGCCGGTGGAACAGTACGAAGCCATCCTGAAAGCCGTCAAGGACGGCACCATTTCGGAAGAGCGCATCAACGAATCTGTCCTGCGCATCCTGGAAATGAAGAAATCTGTCGGGTTCTTCGAAAAGGAAGAGAAGACGGAAAAACAGGCGGAAGAGACCGAAGCGAAATAAAAAAAGCAATCAAAAAAGGACCTCGTTTCGAGGTCCTTTTCTTTTTGGTTTATTCCGGAAGGGCGCCGAGCTGCTGCGCGAAGCTCAGGAAGTAGTTGTGGTAGACATCCTTCTTGACGCCCATGCCCATGAGACCGGTGTGGTCGAAGGAGGCGGGCTCGAAGACGTACCATTTTCCCTTTTCCAGGGTCTTCGGGTCGACGTCGTCGCCGGGCCATGCGGTGGAGGGCTCGGAGTAGGGGGCGCGGCCGCCTTCGGTGTTGACGAATCCGTCGTGCTGTGCCCAGGTCTCCGGGTCGAAACCGTACTGGGAGTCGGCATACTTGATGCCGGCCACCGTCATGTTGCCGACCAGACGGGCCATGAGGGACGCGTCCTTGTCGACGACCCAGTGGTCCCCTTCCTTGTGGGACTTGGCCGCCGGGCGGGCGAAGTAGTAGACGTTCGGGAGCGCTTCCAGCTTTTCGTTCAGCTCGTGCACATATTTGCACTGCATCTCGAAGATGATGCCGCCTTCCCGGTTCTTGTTGTAGTTGCGGATCTCCTCTCTCTTGCTGAAGGGGGAGTGGAGGTAAATGCTCTTCTTGGTCTCGGGGTTCGCCATGACGCCCCACTGCTCGAGGTGGAAGTCGATGAGCTGGGAGTTGAAGGGCGATTCACCGAGCATGGCCACGAGGGCGAGGTAGCCGGTCTGGAACGCCTTGGAGCCGCCGACGCGCATGAAGTCGGCCAGGGTGG
>CAJGDU010000143.1 GCA_904502175.1 Clostridiaceae bacterium | reverse complement strand
GAGGCGATCGACAAAGTCATCAAAGAGACCGGCTACGTGCCGAACCTGGTGGCCCACAACCTGCGGACCGGCCGGGTGCGGCAGGTGGGCATCCTTGTGCCGAAGATCCACTCCCAGTCGGTCTCCATGCTGGTGGAGGGCGCCCATGAAATGCTGTCGCAGGCCGGCTACATGACGGTCCTCGGGAGCCTCGAGCACCAGCCCGACTCCGTCGGCCGCTACCTCGACTGGATGGAGGCCTACCACATGGCGGGCGCCATCGTCATGGCCGCGAACGACGCCGAAGTCCGCAACGGCACCTTCGCGAAGTGCACCATTCCCCTGGTCATCACCGGCCAGCACTTCAAGGACTTCAACTGCGTCTACCACGACGACTGGGGCGCGGCGAAAGCGCTGACCGAGCTGCTCCTGCAGCGGGGCCGGCAGCGCATCTGCTGCATTTCCGGTCCCAAGACCGACCCCGCGGTCGGCGTCAACCGCATCGAGGGCGTGAAGGCGGCCCTGTGGGAAGCCGGCCGGACCCCGGCCCCGCCCACCGTCGTCTCCGCGTTCAACATGGAGGGCGGCAGAGAGGCCATGCGCCGGCTGCTGACCGACCACCCGGACCTCGACGGCGTCTTCTGCGCCACCGACTCCATGGCCCAGGGCGCCCTCATGGCGCTCAAGGAGGCCGGAAAGCGCGTCCCGGAGGACGTGTCGGTCGTGGCCTTCGGCAACGACTGGGCGAACCAGGTCTCCTCGCCCCAGCTGACCACCGCGGAACTGTACCAGACTCAGTGCGGCAGAGACGCCGCGAACATCCTGCTCGAGCTCCTCGAAAAGGGGTCCGGCGCGGACGTTTCCCGTCAGATCAAGCTCGGTTACCGCATCGTGGAGCGGGGTTCTGTTTGAAAACGAATTCAAGCAAATCGCCCAAAACCACTGATAATGTTCTGACAAAGTATACAAAAACGAGGCGGAAACCTTATCAAATGTGCCTTATTTAAAAACAATGTACAGAGTGTTATAGTTAAACTGTAAGAGAAGGCGCTTTGAAAACGATTTCAAGCTTTCGTGATATTCACCCCTGAGAGATGTAAAGGAGATGTGTTTATGGCTCTCGACTACAGAAAGTGCGCAGAGGAAATCGCCGCGCTCATCGGCGGCGGCGAAAACGTTGTCTCTGCGGCGCACTGTGCCACACGGCTCCGCCTGGTCATCGCCGACAACGACAAAGTCCAGACCGAAAAACTGGAAGAGGTCGAAGGCGTACAGGGACTCTTTGAGTCCAACGGCCAGCTGCAGCTGATCATCGGCACAGGTACCGTCAACAAGGTCTATGAGGAATTCCTTTCGGTCACCGGCGCGTCCGCCGCGACGAAAGAAGACGTCAAGGCCGCAGCAGCTTCCAAGATGCCCATCTGGAAAAAGATGCTGAAGTCCCTGGGCGATGTATTCGTCCCCATCCTGCCCGCCATCGTTGCCTCCGGTCTTATGATGGGTCTTGTCGAGTTCCTCGGCAAAGCCATCCCGGCGTTCAACGATTCCGCCTGGTTCCAGTTCCTGGACACCGTTTCCAACACCGCATTCACCTTCCTGCCCGCGCTCGTCGCCATTTCCGCGGCCCGCGTCTTCGGCGGCAACCTGTTCCTCGGCGCCGTCATCGGTATGCTGATGATCCACCCGGGTCTGGTCAACGCGTGGAACATTGCCGACGGCTACGACACCTGGGCCCTCTTCGGCAACCTGAAGATCGCCGGCTGGCAGGTCTTCTCCATTCCCGCCCACGGCTATCAGGGCCACGTCATCCCCGTCATCATCGCGGTCTGGCTCATGTCCCAGCTCGAGAAATGGCTGCACAAGCACGTACCTGAGACGTTCGACCTGTTCGTGGTGCCGCTGACCACGGTCCTGTGCACCGCGTTCATCACCCTCACGGTCATCGGTCCGGTCTTCGCCCTCGTCGAGACCTGGATCCTCGCCTTCGCGAAATGGCTCATCACCGTCGGCTACGGCATCGGCGCATTCCTCATGGGTGCTATTTACCCGGTCACCGTCGTCTTCGGTCTCCACCATATGTACAACATCATCGAAGCAGGTATGCTTGGTGAGACAGGCCTCAATATCTGGATGCCCATCGCCTCCGCTGCCAACTTCGCGCAGTTCGGCGCCTGTCTTGCCGTCGCGGTCAAGACCCACAAGAAGAAGACCCGCGCGGTCGCCCTTCCGTCCTCTCTGTCCGCTTCCCTCGGCATCACCGAGCCCGCCATCTTCGGTATCAACTTCCGGTTCATGAAACCCTTCGTCTGCGGTATGATCGGCGGCGCCTGCGGAGCGCTCTTCGCCTCCCTGTACGGCACCCTCACCGGCAATACCCTCGGCGCCACCGCTTACGGTGTCACCGGTATCCCGGGTTACCTGACCATCAACCATCCGCTGGTTTACTCCATTGAGCTGCTCATCGCCGCCGGCGTGGCCTTCCTCCTGACCACCATCATCTGGAAAGAGGGCGCCGTCAGCAAGAAAGAGCAGAAAGCGCTCGACGAGATGGCCGCCCAGGCCCCTCAGACCGAGCTCCCCGTCATCACCTGTGAGGCGGGCGACATCAACGCTCCCGTCAAGGGCAACGCGGTCCCCTACACCGACATTCCGGACCCGACCTTCGCGTCCGGCATCCTCGGCACCGGCGTCGGCATCAACCCCGTCGGCGAAACCGTCTTCGCGCCCTATGACGGCACCATCTCCTCTGTCGCAGACTCCAAGCATGCCATCGGCATCACCGGCGCCGGCGACATGGAACTCCTCATCCACGTCGGTGTGGACACCGTCGAGATGAACGGCGACGGCTTCGAATGCCTCGTCAAGACCGGCGATGAAGTCAAAGCCGGCCAGCCCCTCATGAAGTTCGACCGCGCCAAGATCGCGGCGGCCGGACACCCCGACATGGTCGTTGTCCTTCTCACGAACGCCGATGACTATGACTCCGTCGACATCCATCCGGAAGCCGAGCAGGAAGGCGACGCCGTCGCCGCCCCCGCGGAAGCTCCCGCCATGGCGTAATAATACTAAAGGAGGTTTCTCTCTATGAAACAGTTCACCTATACCATTACCGACCCCATCGGCATCCACGCCCGCCCCGCCGGCATGCTGGCTCAGCTTGCCAAGTCGTTCGCGGACACCGTCGTCACCTTCACGAAGGGTGACCAGACCGTCAAAGCCACCCAGCTCATGAAGCTCATGAACCTCGGCGTCAAAGCCGGTGACGAAGTCACCATCGGCGTCGAAGGCGGCGATGAAGACGGTGCTCTGGCCGCGCTGGAAGCCTTCATGAAAGAAAACCTGTAAACCGCGCCTCCCGGCGCTGGAGCCGAAAGGAGAACCCTATGATTTTGATTCAGGGGAAAGGCGTTTCGAAGGGCATTGCGGAAGGTCCGCTCTACTTCCTTCAGAAACCCGACACCACCATCGTCAAAGAGACGGGAAAAGACATTGAGGCCGAGAAGGCGCGCATCGCCGTAGCGAAGGAGAAATCCGCCGCTCAGCTGATGGAACTTGCGGAAAAGTGCCGCGAGGAAGCCGGCGACGACGCCGCGTTCGTCTTTGAGACCCATGCCATGTTCCTCGACGATGACGACTATGTCGAAGGCATCAACGACTGTCTCGCGTCCGAGCAGTGCAACGCCGAATATGCGGTCCGCACCTCCGGCGACGCCTTCGCAGCCATGTTCGCCGCCATGGACGACGCCTACATGAGCGCCCGTGCCGCGGACATCAAGGACATTACCCAGCGCCTGCTCAACAACCTCATGGGCGTTGTGGAGGGCGGCATCGACTCCGACGTCCCCGTCATTCTGTGCGCGGACGACCTCGCCCCCTCTGAGACCCTGCAGCTCGACAAGTCGAAGATCCTCGGCTTCGCCCTCCAGGGCGGTTCGGGCACGTCCCACACCGCCATCCTGGCACGCACCATGGGCATTCCCGCGGTGTGCGGCCTGGGCGATGCACTGACCGAGGAATACAACGGCCGCAACGGCTGGATCGACGCCGAGACCGGCGAGATCGTCCTCGACCCGGATGAGATCACGCT
>CAJGDU010000142.1 GCA_904502175.1 Clostridiaceae bacterium | reverse complement strand
GGAGTAGGTGTTCTTCTGACTCATATAGTCGAAGTGCGGCAGAGAGATCTGCAGGGTCTCACGGGTCATTCCTGACCCTCCTTTGTCTCAGTTTCGACCGTTTCCACAGGTTCCGTGGTTTCCGCAGCCTCCGCTTCGGGGGCTGTTTCTTCCGCGGCAGCCTCTTCGGCCTCTTCCGCCTCCTCTTTTCCGGAGGAAAGCGTCTCTTTGACGGCCTCCACGGCGGTCTCCACCGTCTTGGTGACGGCCTCGACCGCGACCCCGATGGCCTTTTCAGCCTGCTGGGTCAGGGTCTCCTTCTCGGGGACTTCACCGGAGATGGCCTCATCTTTTTTGTTTTCGTCATCCATGTTGGCATACCGCTTGACCTTCTGGGTCGTGGTCTTGATGAACTCGGTATTGCGGATGCTGACTTCGCGGATCTTTTTGTAGTTCGGGAACTTGTTGTTGATGTCCTTGACGATGTCGGAGATGTAGTTGAACACTTCTTCCGCCGTGGCTTCGGGGTTCTGCAGAGCCTCCTTGACGGCGTTGAAGTCCGGGAAGATCTTCGCTTCCACGATGGTCTCCTCGTCCTCTTCCCGCTCGGTGCCGACGACCATGGACTCGAGGATGTAGGGGTTGCCGTTGAGGGCGTCTTCCAGCTCTTCCGGATAGATGTTTTTGCCGTTCTTGGTGACGATGACGTTCTTCTTCCGGCCGGTGAGGCGGATGTTGCCGTTGCCGTCGACGGTGGCGAGGTCGCCGGTGTGGAGCCAGCCGTCCTCGTCGAGGACTTCGCGGGTGGCCTCCTCGTTCTTGTAGTAGCCCAGCATGACGTTGGGACCCTTGACGAGGAGTTCGCCGACGCCTTCATCGTTGACGTCGATGAGTTTGACCTCGACGCCGGGAATGGGCATGCCGACCGTGTCGAGGGTGGTGTGTCCGTCATAGTTGCAGGAGACCAGAGGCGCGCACTCCGTGAGGCCGTAGCCCAGATAGGACTCGACGCCGAAGGTCTCAAAGTTCTTGACGACATCGGGGTTGATGGCGGCGGCGCCGATGATGAACAGGCGCAGACGTCCGCCGAGGTTCTTCAGCACCAGGCTGAAGACTTTCCGGGACAGGTCGATGCCGAACTTGTCCTCCGTCCAGTTGACGAGCTTGCCGCCGTACTTGAAGAGCAGCTGCCCCGGGCGGGACTCGTCGAGGGTGTCGATGATCTTGTCGTGCATCTTCTCGACCAGCAGCGGGACGGTGAAGATGACGGTCGGCTTCACTTCCTGCATGTCGCGCGAGAGCCGCAGGAGGCTCGTGGGGAACGCGTTGCAGCAGCCGTTATAAATGACCGCGAGGAACCCGAGGGAACACTCGAAGGTGTGGTGCATGGGCAGGACGGCAAACATCTGGTCGCCGGGGCCGATGTCCGCGATGGAACTGTTCGACATGACGACGAAGCAGATGTTCCGCTGGGACAGCATGACGCCTTTGGCCATGCCCGAGGTGCCGGAGGTGTAGATGAGCACGCTCATGACTTCCGGGTCGATGGGCGCCACCAGATAGTCGACATAGCTCTGGTCGCCGGACTCCTTGAGGGCGCGGCCCTCTTCGAAGACCTCCTCGTAGGAGAGCATGCCGTGGGCGGGCTTCGGCTCGTTCATGACGATGACCTCGATGCCCTCCGGGATCTGGCTCCACTGGGAGGAGAACTTCTTGACCAGCTTCTTGTCGATGATGAGCAGGCTGGACTCGGACTCTTCGAGGATGGTCTTCACATCGTCGAAGGGCAGTTCCTTGTCGATGGGCACCAGCACGCCGAGGCCGCAGGTGACGGCGAAGTACGTGACGGCCCACTTGTAGGAGTTGGGGCCCATGAGGGCGATGTGCTTCCCGTGGTAGCCCTTCTTCCAGAGGATGGTGCCGAGCGAACGGACATCCTCGCGGTATTTCGTGTAGTTGATGGTGGTGTAAGAACCATCTTTGTTGCGCAGCTTGAACGCGGGTTCATTGGCAAACAGTGTGGCGCTCTGGTCGAGCATGTCCCGAAAGTCCGTGATGGTGCGGACACGGTAAAGACTGGATGACGATTTCATGGTTGCGTCTCCTTTTCAAGATTAGTTTCCCGAATCAGTAATCAGTGGTAAGGATTGGCAGGGTCCGGGTCGGTGGGATCCCAGCCCCTTCTCTCATTGGAATCGCTGGTGTCGATGCGGATGGGTGCGGGTTTCGCGAGGGGTTCCGGATTGCCGGAGCTGTAGACCCGGACGACGGTGCCGATGGAGAGGTTGTCATAGACCCACTTCACATCGCGCACACACATGCGGACACAGCCGGCAGAGGCATTGTAGCCGAGCTTGTTGTACTCGGGCCACTCCAGGTCTGAGGGGTCCTGGGTATAGTACGGGACCGAGTGGAACCAGTAGTGCTCTTTGAACTTGGTGCAGTACTGTCCGTAGGTGCCGTCGATGAGGTACAGCCAGCGCTGTTTCGCCAGCGTGGTGTACTGGCCGGAGGGGGTCTCGTGTCCGGACCGGCCGCAGGAGCAGGCCATGGCTTTGACCGGGACCGTGTAGTTGCCGTCCGCGCCTTTCGAATAGACGATGACGATGTTCTGGGCCGTGTTGACGGCGACGGCATAGGGGTGGCTCGCCTTGTATTCGGCAGAGACCTGGAACAGGCCGGAGCTCATGGTCGTGGCCTCCGTCGCCTTCGTGGCGGCTGCGGCGGCCGTGGTGGTGTCGGCGCTCTGCGTGGCCTCCGCCTTCGTGGTGGCGGCCTTCGTGGCGTCGTTCTGTTTCGTCGTCTCTTTTTCAGTGGCCTCTTCCCGGTCGCCCTTCAGGAGCTCCGAGAGGATGCCGCCCTTTTTCTTCGTCTCCGCCGCGACGGTGGAGGCTTTGCTGTCAGAGACTTCCGCGTCCTTTTTGTGACAGCCGGCCAGGCTGAGCACGGACAGCAGCATGAGGACAGCCAGGAACAGGGAGAAGGTCTTGCGCAGTTTATTCTTCATGTGCTTTGTCCTCCCCGTACTTTTCCTGATATCGTTCGGCCATGATCTTGGCCTCTTTGTAGATGTCGCCGCAGCCGAGCGTGATGATGAGGTCGCCGGGGACCGCGTGGTCCATGACATAGGTGACGACGTCGGCACGGTCTTCGAACCAGACGCTGCCGGGGACCTTTTCCGCAAGCTGCGCGGTATAAACGCCATATGTGTTCCGCTCTCTGGAGCCCATGATCTCCGTCATGACCGCGTGGTCCGGGATCTTCAGCGCCTCCGCGAACTCGTCCATGAGCATGGCGGTCCGGGAGTAGGTAAAGGGCTGGAACACGGCCCACACTTCATGGTATCCCATGGCCATGACCGCTTCGAGCGTGACCGTCAGCTCCGTGGGATGGTGGGCGTAGTCATCGGCTATGGTGATGCCGTTGAACTCTCCGAGGACTTCGAACCGTCTCCCCGCCCCTTTGAAGTTGGCGATGTACGTCTCGATGTCCCGCGGCGAAACGCCGTTCCAGAGCGCCGCCGCGACGACGCCGAGGGCGTTGAGCACGTTGTGCTTTCCGGGGACCCCGAGGGCCACGTGGCAGACGTTCTTTCCGGCGTGCATGACGTCGAACTCCGGGATCGCGCCCCGGTTGAAGACGATGTTTTCCGCATAATAGTCCCGCTCGGCCGACAGCCCGAAGGAGAGGAAGGTCTGGTCGTCCCGGCGCTCGGCCCGTTCGACCGCCTTGCAGGTGTCCGCATCGTCGCCGTTGTAGACGATGAGACTCGAGGTCATATCGAGGAACGTGGTGTAGGAACGGATCATGTTGTCCATGGTCTTGAAGTATTCCATGTGGTCGTCGTCCACGTTCAGGAGGATGGTGGTGTCGGGCGCCAGCTTCAGGAAATGGTCCTGGAACTCGCAGGCCTCTGCCACCATGTAAGGGGTGTCCCCCGCTCTGCCGTGGCTGTCGATGAGGGGCAGCCGGCCGCCGACGACGAGGGTGGGGTCTTTGCCCGCCTCGATCATGACGTGGGACAGCATGGCCGTCGTGGTGGTCTTGCCGTGGGTGCCGCAGACGCAGATGCAGTCGTCGTACATGCGGGAGATGGCGCCGAAG
>CAJGDU010000141.1 GCA_904502175.1 Clostridiaceae bacterium | reverse complement strand
TACTCCGCGCTGCGGCATTTCCTGGAGGCAGACTATGGCATGGACTGACCTCCTGTTCCCGAAGACCTGTCCCTGCTGCGGAAAACCGCTGAACAAAGGGGAGCGGGTCTGCCCGGACTGCGGGCGGGCCGTCCGAAGGAACGAATCGCCCTACTGCCCGTTCTGCGGGGTCTCGGAGCGGAACTGCGCCTGTAGAAAAAATGAACGCCCCTACGACCACATGGTGGCGCCCTTCTTCTATGAGGGCCCGGTGCGGGAGGCCATCCTGCGCATGAAGTTCGGCAAGAAGGAGGAGGGGGCGCGCTTTCTCGCGGAGGAACTGAGAGACGCCATCGACGCCCGGCTCTTCGGAGAGTCGTTCGACGTCGTCGCGGTGGTGCCCATGTCCCGGGAACGCTACGCGGAACGGGGGTTCAACCAGGCCCGGTCCTTGGCGGAGTTCGTCATGGAGGACCCGCCGGAGCCCCTGAAAAACGCCCTGCCGGACTACGGTCTTCTGCGCAAGAAGAACACCGGAGGCGCCATGCAGCATCTGCTGGGCGCGGAGGGCAGGAGAGAGAACATCCGCAACGCCGTCTCCGTCGGGAAGCACCGGGACCTGAAAGGGAAACGGGTGCTGCTCCTCGACGATATCGTCACCACGGGAGCCACCGCCGGAGAGTGCGCCGTCCTTCTGCGAATGGCCGGGGCGGAGTCCGTTTCCGTCGCCGCCGCGGCGGTCACCCGGTTTCAGAAAGAAACTTGAGCTTTCCTCTGTACAAGAGGACGGAAAAACAGTAAAATTTTAGTAATATGAACAGCTGAAAGTGAGCGGAAAGCATGCTTGGAAGAAACATCGGGATCGATCTTGGGACCACTTCCATCATCGTGTACCTTGAGGGCAAGGGCATCATCATGTCCGAGCCGTCCGTGGTGGCCTACCGGAAAACCACCGGTAAGATCATCGCCGTCGGACGCAAGGCCTACGACATGGTGGGAAAAGAGTCCCGTTCTGTCGAAGTCATCCGTCCCATGCGGGAAGGCGTCGTCTCCGACTTTTCGGTCACCGAACAGATGCTGCGCTATTTCATCCGCAACATCTGCAAAAATGAGATCTTCAAACCGAATATCATCGTCAGCATGCCCGGTACGGTCACGAACCTGGAGCGGCGCACCATCCTCGATGTCATCACGGCCAGCGGGGCCGGCAAGGCCTGCCTCATGGAAGAGCCGCTGGCGGCCGCCATCGGGGCCGGTGTCGACACCATGCAGCCGAACGGCGTCATGATCGTCGACCTCGGCGGCGGCACCACGGACGTCGCCGTCATCACCATGGGTTCCATGGCCGTGGCCTCGTCCATCAAGGTGGCGGGCAACACGCTCAACGAAAGCATCGAAAAATACTGCCGCAGAGAGCGCAACGTCCTCATCGGCGATCAGACCGCGGAAGAGCTGAAAAAGGTCCTCGGAGCCGCCTACCGGCGCCGGGAGCAGGTCGCCATGATCGCCAAGGGCAAGGACTATATCTCCGGCATGCCGGTCGAGTTCGAGATCAACTCCGACGAGATCTACTACTGCATCCGGGAAAACGTGCGTTCCATCGTGGAGGCCGTCACCAACGTCCTCGAACGCACCCCGCCGGAACTGGCCGGCGACATCATGGAGGAGGGCATCATCCTCACCGGCGGCACCGCGCTGCTGCTGGGCCTGGACAAGGTCATCGAGGAGGCCACCCACATCCACACCCGCATTGCCGACGACCCGGTGAACTGCGTTGCCAAAGGCATCGGCGCCGTCCTCGGCGACCTCGACATCCTCGTCAACAACGGCTACCTGTTCATGAGCCGTCAGGACATCAGCGGTGTCACCAACGAAGAGAAGGAGGACTATTTCGATGTCTAAACGCGACCCGAAAGACAGGGCCAGACGCCCGGACGAAATGTCCGCGGAAGAGCGCAGCGCCAGAGAACCGGTCTTCGACGCCTTCGACGAGGGCGTGGCGCCCGGCGGCCTGCGGTCCCGGACCGATATCAAACTGCTCCTTCTGTATCTCCTCGAACAGGTGGACACGCCGGTGCCGGTGCGCATCCTCTCGGATGTCATCACGGACCGGGAACTGGCCAACTACTTCGAGGCCATGGGCGCCATCAGCGACCTTCTGGAGTCCGGGAACCTCGAAAAGGTCTCGCTGGACGGACAGGACGCCCTCACCGTCACGGAACAGGGCAGGGGAGCGGTCTCCTATGTAGAGGAAGACCTGCCGGTCTCCGTCCGCACCAGAGCGCTCGAGACGGTCCGCCATTTCCTGCGGCTGGACCGCCATGCCAAGGAGAACGACGTCGTCATCACCGAGTCCGGAGACGGCTTCATCGTGTCCTTCTCTCTGAACACCGGAGACACGAAGCTCATGGAGCTGAACATGTATGTGGTCAGCAGGGACCAGGCGGAACTCCTGAAGAACAACTACCTGGAGGACCCCACCCATCTGTACTCCAGCATCCTGACCGCACTCATGCTGGACTGAAAGTTTTCAAACCGGAAGCATATCGCCCAGGCGATGTGCTTCTTTTTTGATGCCTTTTATGGTAAAATATTATGAATACTATCCTGCTTTGAGGGAGGTCCCATATGAAAGGCAAATACTCTGTTTCCATGGATAAGATCATCCGTTCGGAACAGTTCACCCCGGTCTATCTGCCGAAGGCGCCGGAAGAAATTCTGGTGTACTCCATGGAAGTGAGCCGTCCCGGCCTCATCCTGGCCCGGTACGACAACAACTTCATGCCGGAGCGCATCGAGCTCCTGGGCAATGCCGAATACCTCTATCTGAAAGAGCTGGACCCGGACATCTGCGCCGAGAGCATCGACCGGCTCATGGCTGAACGCCCTGCTGCCATCGTCTTTTCCAAGGACTTTTCGGAGGAACTCGGGGCGCAGTTCATCCCCTTCGGCGAGAAGTATGAGGTCCCCATCCTGCGCGCCAACCAGGAGACCTCCTTCGTCATGTCCTCCCTCGTCTCCTTCCTGAACGTGGAGCTGGCCGAACGGGTCACCCTCCACGGCGTCCTCGTCGAAGTGTCCGGCGAAGGCGTCCTCATCATGGGCGAGAGCGGCGTCGGTAAGAGCGAGACCGTGGTCGAGCTCATCAAGCGGGGCAACCGCCTTGTGGCGGACGACGCGGTGGAAGTCCGCCGGGTGTCGCAGAAGACGCTCGTCGGTTCCGCGCCGGAGAACATCCGTCACTTCATGGAGCTGCGGGGCATCGGCATCATCGACGCCCGCCGCGTCTTCGGTATGGGCGCCGTCAAAATGACCGAGCGCATCGACCTCGTCATCAACCTCGAACCCTGGGACGACACGAAGGCTTACGAGCGCATGGGTCTCGCGGACGAGACCATGGACATCCTCGGCCTGGACGTCCCCATGTATACCGTCCCGGTCAACCCCGGACGGAACCTTGCCATCATCATTGAAGTGGCGGCCATCAACTACCGCCTGAAGAAGATGGGCTACAACTCCGCCAAAGAACTGCTGGAGGACCTCGGTATGGAAGAGGACGCCTCCCGTGTCGAAGTGGAGGACGTGGACATCTGGCACTCCAGCTGACAGGAGAAGCACTATGGTAAGACTCGGCATCGACCTCGGCGGCACGAACATCGCCGTCGGCGTCGTCAACGAACAGAATGAGATCCTCGCGACCGCCAGCGTCCCCACGGCGCTGCCGCGGCCGGCGGAAGCCATTGCCGACTCCATGAAGGAGGCCTGCCTCCTGGCCCTCGGGGAAGCCCGGCTGACTCTGGACGACGTGTCCGGTGTCGGCGTCGGCACGCCCGGCGCGGTCAACGAGGAGGGCATCGTGGAGTTTTCCAGCAACCTCGGGTTCCACGACACCCCGCTGAGAGAACTGGTGGAGGAGCGGCTCGGAAAGCCCACCTTCATCGAAAACGACGCCAACTGCGCGGCCCTCGGCGAACAGGTCGCCGGCTGCGGCGGGGGAGTCCCGAACTTCGTGGCGGTCACCCTCGGCACCGGTGTCGGCGGCGGCATCATCCTCGGCGGAAAACTCCTCACCGGCATCAACGGCGCCGCGGGAGAGATCGGCCATATGGCCGTCGAGAT
>CAJGDU010000140.1 GCA_904502175.1 Clostridiaceae bacterium | reverse complement strand
GGTGTGCAGCACGATGTCTTTCTGTTCGATGAGGCAGCGGGCGAACTCCGCGAACACGCGGCCGTCGTTGTATTCGACGCCGGCGCCGAAGGTCTGGGAGAGGCGGGCGACCCGCACCGGGACGCCGTACTCGGAGGCATAGGAGACGCAGAGGCACTCGACCATGCGCTTGCCTTCAGAATAGCTGCTCCGGACCGACAGGGGGTCGATATAGCCGTAGTCCTTCTCGCCAATGGTCTCCTTCGTGCCGTCCGGCACGCCGTAGACCTCGAGGGAGGAGAGGTAGACCATGCCGCTGACCTGCTTGTCCCGCGCGAACTGCAGGAGCATGTCCGTGCCGTACAGAGCGGTCTGGATGGTCTCGACCGGGCTCTCGACGAAGAACTTCGAGCCGGTGGCGCTGGCCCCGTGGACGACGTAGTCGACGGGACGGTCGTATTCGATGGGACGGGACAGATCGCCGATGACGAAGTCCAGTTCCTCACAGGGGAGCAGGTCCTCGAACAGCGCCTGCGCCTTCTGCTCATTGCGAATGAATGCGGCGACGGTGATGCCGGCCCCATAGAGGCGATTGGCCTCCAGGAGGGCGCGGACCATCTGGGACCCGATGAGCCCGGTGGCGCCGGTGATGAACACGGTCTTTCCGGAGAGCTCGTCGAGCAGGCCCTTCGCCTTCAGCGTCTCCGCGCAGAACGTGATGTCTTCCCGTAAAACGGTATCGATCATAGTTTAGTCCTCTTTCGGTTTCCGGAAGGTGTTGAGCTTCGTGCGGTTGCCGTTGGTGAGACCGAAGCCGAAGGTCTGCTCGTTCTCGCGGTACTGCAGGAGCGCCCGGAACATGTAGACGTCTTCCGGCGTGGTGACTTTGATGTTGCCGCGGTTGCCCTCCACCATGTGGACGGGGATGCCGAGGGTGTGGCAGATGGTGCAGTTGTCGACCATGTTCTCATAGCCGGTCTCGGTGGCGCGGATGCGGTCGTGGGCGGCGATGATGTCCTTCAGCACGAAGGTCTGGGGCGCCTGGGCCGCGAAGGTATCTTTCCGGTAGGGGACCTGGTCCACGCCCTCGCCGTCATGGCTGAGCAGGATGGTCTCGAAGCAGGGCGTGCAGGTGATGGCATTGCCCTTCGCCTTCGCCGTCTCGATGTTCTCGGTGATGACGTCGTAGGACACGAAGGGACGGACGCCGTCGTGCAGGAGCACGATGCTGTCGTCGTCATTTTCAGACTCCGCCTTCTTCAGAAGGTTGTAGATGGTGTCCTGCGCGCTGCTGCCGCCGGGGATGACGGCCGCCACTTTGGTCAGGCGGAACTCTTCCGCAAGGTTTTCCACGTACGGGATGTATTCCTCCAGCGTGGAGATGTAGATCTTGTCGATGAGGTTGTGCCACTGAAACAGCCGGACGGTGTGGACCAGGACCGGCATGGAGTTGATCTCCAGGAACTGTTTCGGGATACCGGCACCCATGCGGACGCCGCTGCCGCCGGCAAAAATGAGAGCAATATTCATAAAAGGAACCTCCTTTTGGTTTTGGCTCAGTCGCTCGTGTCTTCGTCTTCGCTCTCCTCGACCGGAGTGAGGGAGGAGAAGTCCAGACGGCGCAGGCGCTCCACGTCATCTTCGACCGCCTGGATGCTCGCCCGGATGTCTTCCGGGAGGTTCCCGAGGACGATCCAGTCGATGACACGGTCGGACGCGCCGGAGTCGATGTAGTCGAAGTGGACCCGGACATATTCCTCGACTTTTTCATAGTCGAAGTCCTTGTTCTCCAGAGCTGTCATGACTTCATCGAAGGTGTGGCAGACCTTGCCGGGCGCGGACTCCTCGTAGTCGCGGTGGAAGCCGCGGGAGAAGGAGTACTGTATTTCGTCGAAGGCGAAGAACAGCATGGGGTTGCGCATGAGGGAGTACTCGAAGATGTTGGAGGAGTAGTCCGTGATGAGCAGGTCGGTCACATAGAACAGGTCGTTGATGTTCGGGTACTTGTTGACGTCCACGAACTTGTCTTTGTATTCCTTTTTGATGGGCACCGGTTCGGAGACCCAGGGGTGCATTTTGAAGAGGACGACATATTCGTCGGCACAGAACCGGTAGAGCCGGTCGAAGTCGATGAGATGATACGGGTAGTTGGCGTCGAAATGGTTCTTGCCCCGGTAGGTGGGGGCGAAGAGGATGACCTTCTTGCCATTGATCATGGGGAACTGTTCCCGCAGCTCTTTTTCCTTGGCCGCCCGGTACTCCGGGTCTAAGAACTCGTCCATGCGGGGCATGCCCGTCGGCAGGACGTTCTCGGTGTTGATGCCCCAGACTTCGGAGAAGAAGTGGGCGATGTGCCGGCTGCCGGCAATGCCGTACTTGTACTGCCGGTGACATCCGTTCGGAGCGGGACAGCCGGTGTGGCCCCACCGGCTGTAGCCGGAGGACTTGAAGCCCGCGCCCGCGTGCCAGAGCTGGCTGAGCTGGGTGTCCTCCTTGAGGAACAGCCAGTCGAGGATGGGCGCGTGGTCATCGAGGAAGATGATGTCAGACTTTGCAAGCTTCCCGAGGACTTTCAGCCAGCTGGGGATGCCGTAATGGGGGTTGGCCACCGTGGCCCGGGCGGAGTAGATGAGGTCGAAGTCCTTCTCCATGCCGCGCTCCACCATGCGGTCGGCGACGCTCATGATATTGGTGCCGAGCTTTTCGCTCTGCTCACTCATGAAGAGGACGGTCTTCTTCGCGTTTTTGCCCCGGAAGGCGCGGTTGAGGTCGTGGAGGATGTTGTAATACCAGACCATGAACCGGCGGCCGGCCTTGACATAGCGTTTGTGGAACTCTTTGCGGACCCGCGCCATGCCGGTGGGGCGGATGTCCGGCCGGTCATCGACGTTGAAGACTTTCAGACCGGACTTGGAAAGGTCCATGATGTTGAGGATGATGCCGAGATCTTCCTCCTCTTCGGTGACCGAGAAGTTCACGCAGTAGCCCTTTGTCTTGTTGTTGTGCAGGAAGGTGCGGGAACAGTCCGCCAGTTTCGGCGCGAGTTCCGGCGCCACTTCCGGCGCGCAGAGGATGTCGGTGCCCTGGCAGGCGTAAATGGTGTAGGTGCCTGTGGGCACGCACATGACCGCTCCCATGTTCGTGACGTTGAGGGAGAGGTGATAGGTGTAGGGGTCGGACTGGTCCACCTTGAACCTGGCGTTGGCCTTCAGAAAGGCCGCGACCAGATAGAAGTCCAGAGGGATGCTCGGGTCGTAGTTCGGCGCGTAGTCCACCTTTACTGTGAGATGCATGTGGATGCGCTCCCATTCCACCTCCGTGATGGTGGCGGAACAAAGATGCTCGTGGACCCGGTTGTTCATGGGGATGAGGTCCTTGCGTACAGAGTTATCGGCCATAGAAGATAACCTCCTGAAAAAGTCATTAAATTATATCATAAAAACAGACCTTATTTCCATAGAAATCAACGTCTCTTTGTGATAATATATCGTTAAATGTAAGGAGGTGCTTCTATGAGTCTGGAAAGACCCGATTTCCTGAACGAGAGTTCTCCGGCGGAGCCGGATCTCGAGTCCCGGGAACAGCCGGCGGTCGCCAACGTCGACGAATCGCCCCGGTATGAAGTGGCGTTCTTCTCTCCGGAATTCATGGAGGTCATCGAAGAAAACCGTCGTCTGGAGCACGAGCTCCTCATGCACTGGCAGGCCGACGCCGAGAGCGGCGACCCGGAGGCCCAGCTGCAGATGGGCATCAACTATCTCTACGGTCTGAACGGTGCGCCGCAGGACGACGGGAAAGCATTTTCGTATTTTGAAGACGCCGAGTCGGGCAGTCCGGAAGCGGACTACTGGCTGGGACTTTGCTATATGAACGGCATCGGGACCGATGAGGACCCGGAGAAAGGCTTCGAACTGCTGGACGCGGCCGCGGAGCACCGCGACCCGCTGGCCCTCTGCGCCACCGGCGCCTGCTTTGAAAACGGCATCGGCGTCGAGAAGGATCTGAAAGAGGCCGTCTCCCGCTATACCGACGCCATGGCCCTCGGTTCGGCCGAGGCGGCCTTCCAGCTCGCGGAGCTGAGTTTCCTCGGCATCGGGGTGGAGCGGGACGACCGCAAGGCCCTGGACCTTTATCAGAAGGCCGC
>CAJGDU010000139.1 GCA_904502175.1 Clostridiaceae bacterium | reverse complement strand
GAGGAAGCCACCCGCGCCGGCATGCCTTTCGTCAACGCCCGCTGGCTCGGCGGCATGCTCACCAACTTCAAGACCATCCAGAACCGCATCAAGAGACTGCAGCAGCTGAAGGCCATGAAGGAAGACGGCACGTTCGACCTGCTCACCAAGAAGGAAGCTGCCAAGCTCGACCTCGAGATCGAAAAGCTTGAGAAGTTCCTCGGCGGTATCACCGGCATGAAGAGAGTCCCCGATGCCATGTTCATCGTCGACCCCCGCAAAGAGCGCATCGCCGTTGCGGAAGCTCATAAGCTCGGCATCCCCATCATCGCCATCGTCGACACCAACTGTGACCCCGATGAGATCGATTACGTCATCCCCGGCAACGACGACGCCATCCGTGCCGTCCGCCTCATCTCCGGTGCCATGGCCGACGCGGTCATCGAAGGCCGTCAGGGCGTCCAGGACACTGAGGTCGTGGAAGAAGCCGCGGAAGAAGCTGCTGAGGAAGCTGCTGAATAATCACGCATAACAACGAAATAACATAAAGGAGATGCTCACTATGAGTTTTACTGCACAGGACGTAAAAGCCCTTCGTGAAAAGACCGGCGTCGGCATGATGGAGTGCAAGAAGGCACTCGTCGAAGCAGACGGCGATATGGACAAAGCCATCGACGTTCTCCGCGAAAGAGGACTTGCCGCTTCCGTCAAGAAGTCCGGCAGAACCGCCGCGGACGGTGTCGTTTACGCCTATACCGATGAAGCCGCCAAAGTCTCTGTCCTCGTCGAGGTCAACTCCGAGACCGACTTCGTCGCCAAGAACGAAAAGTTCCAGTCCTTCGTGGCCGATGTCGCCAAGACCATCGCCGACGAAAACCCTGCCGACGTGGAAGCTCTGGAAGAGCTCAAGCTGGCCGGTTCCGACCGCACGGTCAAAGAGACCGTTCAGGACCTTGTCCTCGCCATCGGTGAGAACATGAAGATCCGCCGCTTCGTCCGCACCGAAGGTGTGGTCAGCTCCTACATCCACATGGGCGGCGCTGTCGGTGTCCTCGTCAACTTCGACGCGGACGACGCCATTGCTGCCACCGACGAGTTCAAGGCCATGGGCAAAGACGTTGCCATGCAGATCGCCGCTATGAGCCCGTCCTACCTCGACCCGGCTTCTGTCCCGGCTGAGGTCCTCGACCACGAGACCGAGATCCTGAAGGCCCAGATGAGAGAAGACCCGAAGATGGCCAACAAGCCGGAGCAGGTCCTCGCCAACATCGTCAAGGGCAAGCTTGGCAAGTACT
This sequence comes from Clostridiaceae bacterium, assembly GCA_904502175.1. Lineage (GTDB taxonomy): Bacteria > Bacillota > Clostridia > Oscillospirales > Acutalibacteraceae > RUG420. Next base: position 2,852 of record CAJGDU010000139.1, on the reverse strand, counting down.
ACAAAGAGAACTGCCTGCTGAACCAGGAATTCGTCAAGGCGGAAAACCATGAAGACGTGGCTGCCTATGTCGCTTCTGTCGCCAAGAAACTCGGCGGCGACATCGCTGTCACCGGCTTCACCCGCTATGCCAAGGGCGAAGGCATCGAGAAGAAGGAAGAGAACTTCGCTGCCGAGATCGCCAGCATGGTGAAATAAGTCTCGAAGAGACGACAAAACGTAAAGAATGGGCTTACTGAGAGTACGGTAAGCCCTTTTCTTTTATTATTAAATATGCTATAATACCTCAGGTTATTTTGTATTCGACTATCTCGAAAAGGAGGGAACGCTTTCATGCCTGCAGCAGCTGGACAGAGAAGGTCCGCAACTTCCGGTGCCGCCTCGAAGAGACGGAACAAGAGTTCGACGACTCCTCGCAAACCCAAAAAGAAAAAACCGGAAGGAAAGCATTCCGCATTAGGGACCATCGTCAAGGTGCTCCTCCTGGGGCTCCTTCTGACCATGATCTTCATGCTTGTCTATGTCATTGCCTATGTCCACGGCAGTGCCGCCATCAACCTCGACGACTACAAGTCCGAGCAGGCGCAGACAAGTATCATCTACGCGAAAAACTCTCAGGGAAAGTATACGCAGATCGCCACCCTGCACGGGGAACAGAACCGTATCTGGGTCGAACTGGACGAGATCCCGGAGGGGCTTCAGCAGGCATTCATCTGTCTGGAAGACAAGCGTTTCTACCGGCATGACGGCGTAGACTGGATCCGTACCATCGGCGCCATCATCAAGTATCACGGCAAACAGGGCGGTTCCACGCTCACGCAGCAGCTCATCAAGAACCTGACCGAAGAGAACCAGGTCACCATTGCCCGGAAACTCAAGGAAATCCTTTATGCCCTGAACCTCGAGAACAACTACAGCAAGGAAGACATCCTCGAGGCCTACCTGAACACCATCCCGCTCGGTTCCGGCTGCTACGGCGTCGAGACCGCGGCCGACAAGTATTTCGGCAAGGACCTCAACGAGCTCAGTATTGCGGAAGACGCGTGCCTTGCCTGTATCACCAAGGCGCCCACCGCCTACAACCCGCTGCTCTATCCGGAAGCGAACAAAGAGCGCCGCGCCCTTTGTCTGGACTACATGCTCGATGAAGACGCCATCAACAAGGCCCAGTACGAAGCGGCCCTCGCGGAGGACCTCATCTACACGAACTCCGAGAACTACGTCGCGAAGAAGACGGACTCCGAGTCCTCCGGCGACAGCGAGATCAACAGCTATTACGTCGACTACGTCATCGACACCGTCATCAACGACATGATGGAGAAGTACAACTACTCCAAGTCGGAAGCCACCCGCAGAGTGTACAGCGGCGGTCTTCGCATCTATTCCTGCGAGAACCCCAACATCCAGTCCGCTGCGGAATATGTCTACGTCAACCGTCGTTCCTTCCCGTCCGAGCCCAGCCGCACCGAGACAGGGGAGAACAACACGAGGAAAAAGGTCCAGTCCGCCATCACCATCATGGACTACCAGGGCCACGTCGTCGCCATGGTGGGCGGCGCCGGTCCGAAGACCATCAACCGCGGTCTGAACCGGGCCACAGACTCCGTCCGTTCCCCGGGTTCCTCCATCAAGCCGCTGAGCGTCTATGCTCCGGCCATGGAAGAAGGCCTCATCAGCTATTCGACCCCGGTCCTGAACTACGCGCTGAAGATCAACGGCAAGGAATGGCCGCAGAACTTCGCCGGAGACCACGGTAACCCGAACAACCGCGTCACGGTCCAGTACGCGGTCGCCCAGTCGCTGAACACCTGTTCCGCGCAGCTGGCCAACAAGATGGGTACCACCACCTGTCTCAACTACCTCATGAAGAACTTCCACATGACCACCCTGGTCAAGAGTGGCAAGTATACGGACAGCAACCTGTCCTCCATGGCCGTCGGCGGTATGACCCACGGTGTCACCACGCTCGAAATGTGCGCGGCCTACGCCACCTTCGGCAACGGCGGCAAGTACTACGCGCCGAAGTGCTACACCACGGTCACCGACTACAAGGGCGAGAAGACGCTCCTCGACGGTTCCCAGAAACCCACCCAGGCCATCAAACCCGGTACGGCGGGCGCCATGAACAAGATCATGCAGACCGTCGTCACAGAGGGTACCGGTAAAGGGTGCGGCGTCGTCGGCTTCACGTCTTACATGAAGACCGGTACCACATCCGACACGAAGGATAAATGGACCTGCGGCGGCACGCCCTACTATGTGGCGGCTGTCTGGTATGGTTATGACAAACAGGAAGAGATGACCAACTTCGCCAGCGGTTACAACCCGGCGGCACACATCTGGTCCGCGGTCATGAACCGGGTCCACAACGGTCTGTCGAAGAAGAACTTCGACCTCGACGACCAGGTCGTCGAGCGCGCCTACTGCGCTTCCTCCGGTCTCCTGGCCGGCCCGAACTGCGCGAAGAAGTCCGGCTGGTACGACAAGGAGAACCTGCCCGAAACCTGTAACGGACGCCACAGCGGAGGCCTCTCCGGCGGCACCGGCACTAGAAAACGGACGACGGCCGCGAGCGGTTCTTCCACCTCCTCGACCTCCGGTTCTTCCATCACCGTGCCTTCCATCACAGTACCTTCTGTGACCAGTCCGCCCACGGTGGCACCCACGACGGCTGCCCCCGCGCCGGCACCGGCAGCATAACGACAATCAAATGAAATGGGCGGCGAAACGGCAGAACATGCCCGCTTCGCCGTCCCTTTTTCTCAAAAGAAGGGCGCATCGCCCAAAGGAGCAACGAACTATGATCATCTTATCGGTCGACTACGGCGACGCCCGCACCGGCATTGCGGTGTG
>CAJGDU010000138.1 GCA_904502175.1 Clostridiaceae bacterium | reverse complement strand
TGGCCCACAACGGCAATCTGGTCAACGCGGATGAGCTCCGCCGCAGTTTTGAGCTCAGCGGCGGCATTTTCCACGGCACCTCGGACACGGAGTCCATCGCCTATTCTATCGTCTCCAACCGGCTGGACAGCAGGAGCACAGAAGAGGCGGTGGAGAAGACCATGGGCATGCTGAAAGGGGCCTATTCGTGCCTTGTCATGACGGCCACCAAGCTCATCGCCTTCCGGGATCCGAACGGCTTCCACCCGCTCTGTCTCGGACAGACGGAGGACGGCTCCTGGGTCGTCACGAGCGAGTCCTGCGCGCTGGATACGGTCGGCGCGTCATTCGTGCGCGATGTACTTCCCGGAGAGATCCTTGTCATCTCAAAGGACGGGCTCCGCTCCATTACGACTTACTGCGCGCCGAAGGAGAAGACCAGCCTCTGTGTCTTTGAATACATCTACTTTGCCCGGCCGGACTCGGTCCTGGACGGCGCTTCCGTCCACAAGGCCCGCATGCGTGCCGGGGCATTTCTCGCGCAGGAACACCCTGTGGAGGCGGACCTCGTCATCGGAGTCCCGGACTCCGGGCTGGACGCGGCCCTCGGGTATGCCCACGAGAGCGGCATCCCGTACGGCATCGGCTTCATCAAGAACCGGTACATCGGGCGCAGTTTCATCCAGCCCTCCCAGTCCCAGCGGGAGGACGCGGTCCGCATCAAGCTGAACGCGCTGCGGGAGAACATCAAAGGGAAGAGGGTCGTCATGATCGACGACTCCATCGTCCGCGGCACCACCTGCGCCCGCATCGTCAGCCTTCTGCGCGAGGCCGGGGCAACCGAGGTGCATGTGCGCATCTCGTCGCCGCCCTTCCGGCACGCCTGTTACTTCGGCACGGACGTGGACAGCAGCGACGATCTCATCGCCCGCAAATACGACTGCGCGGACGAGATCGCAAAGGAGATCGGGGCGGACTCCCTGGGCTATCTGTCGGTGGAGGCCACCCATCAGCTGGCGGAAAACGCCGCCGTCTGTTTCTGCGACGGCTGCTTCACCGGAACATACCCCATCCCGGTCCCGAAAGAGATCGTGAAGAACAAATTCGACCAGAAACTCGGCACCTATTACGAGGTCCTGGACTGACCGGAAAAAGGGAAAACTTTCTGTTGAAATCGGGAACGTCTTGTGCTATTATATTCAAGCAGTCAACGCGGGTTTCCCGCTTGACATAAATATGCGGACGTGGCGGAATTGGCAGACGCGCTAGATTCAGGTTCTAGTGAATGCAAGTTCATGTGGGTTCAAGTCCCGTCGTCCGCACCAAGAAAGACACCCGAGAGGGTGTCTTTTCTTTTGCCCAAGCGCTAGGTTAACGAAATACAAACCACAAAATGTAGATTTATTTCTATTTTGTACCACTTAATATTGTATTTTTGTCCGGTTATTGGTATCATGAGAAACGGTAAAGTTTTTTGCTGTATGTATGTAAATTTGAAGTGTTAGGAGAGATTTTTATGGCTGAAGCAAAAGCCCAGGCTGCCGCTCCGGAAGTCGGCGAAGCCATCTACGATGCCAAACTGCTTGGCACCCCGAGAATGGTCGTTCTCGGTCTGCAGCACATGTTCGCCATGTTCGGCGCAACGGTCCTCGTTCCGCTGATCACCGGCCTCGACGTGTCCACGACCCTGCTGTTCGCGGGTCTCGGCACCCTGCTGTTCCACTTTATTACGAAGATGAAGGTCCCGGCGTTCCTGGGTTCCTCCTTCGCGTTCCTCGGCGGTTATGCCGCCATCACCGGTCTGGCCGATGAGAGCATGACCCAGGCCCAGCTGCTGCCGTACGCCTGTCTGGGCGTCGCCTGCGCCGGCCTTGTATACCTCATCCTCGCCGCGGTCATCCGCGCGTTCGGTACCGCGAAGGTCATGCGGTACTTCCCGCCGGTCGTCACCGGTCCCATCATCGTTGCCATCGGTCTGGGCCTGTCGCCCTCGGCCATCGCGAACTGCCAGGAGAACTGGCTCGTCGCCTTCTCCGCCCTCATCGTTGTCATCCTGTTCAACATCTGGGGCATCGGCATGATGCGCATCATTCCCATCATCATGGGCGTCATCGTCTCTTATATCGTCGCCATCCTGTGCCATGATGTGGACTTCACGCCCATCAAGGACGCCGCCTGGATCGGCTCTCCCATCCACTGGCAGAGCACTGTGTTCGGCGGAGTGGACTTTGGCAATTCGTCCCTCATCCTGACCGCCATCGTGGCCATCGTGCCCATCGCCCTTGCCACCATGATGGAGCATATCGGCGACATCTCCGCCATCGGCGCCACTGTCGGCAAGAACTATATTGCGGACCCCGGCCTCCACAGAACGCTGACCGGTGACGGTCTCGCCACCACCATCGCGTCCCTGTTCGGCGCCCCCGCCAACACCACGTACGGCGAGAACACCGGCGTCCTCGCGCTCACGAAGGTCTACGACCCGAGAGTCATCCGCATTGCAGCCTGCTTCGCGGCAGTGCTCTCCTTCAGCCCGAAGTTCGCGGCCATCATCCACACCATCCCGACAGCCACCATCGGCGGTATCTCCTTCGTCCTCTACGGTATGATCTCCGCCGCGGGTCTCCGGAACATGGTCGAGTCCAAAGTGGACTTCTCCAAGAGCCGGAACCTCATCATTGCGGCCGTCATCCTGGTCTGTGCCCTCGGCATGACCGACGGTGTCACCTTCAGCATCGGCTCCATCGCCATCACGCTGTCCGCGCTGGCCGTCGGCTCTCTGGCCGGTATCATCCTCAACGCCATCCTTCCGGGCAAAGATTTCTTCTTCGATGAGTCTGACCCGAAAGACACCGGCGCCGACCTGTCCCTCGAAAACGCTGCCCTTCCGAAGCAGAAAGAGTACGGGGAGAAGAAGGCCCGGGAAAGAGCCGCCGTCAAAAAACTGAAGGCAACTCCGGTAGAACCGGAAGAATGAAATATTTAGGATTGCATTTTTCATAATTTAGTATTATAATAAGTGCAACCTTTAGTGGCGAAGAAGTCACAGAAAGCGGAGTATTCCGCCTTCTGTGGCTTTTTTTCGTTTACAAAGAACTCCACCCGGGAGGGACTGTCAAGAATGAAGAATGAAAGTTTGCAAAACAATCTGCTCTACCGGGAGCAGTTTGAGCACGATGCCTGCGGCATCGGCACCGTCGTCAGTATCAACGGGACCGCGTCCCGGAGGATCGTCGACAGCGCGCTGCAGATCGTCGAGAAACTGGAACACCGGGCCGGCAAGGACGCGGCCGGGGAGACCGGAGACGGCGTCGGCATCATCGTGGCAACACCCCATAAGTTCTTCAAGAAGGCGGCCGCCGATTGCGGCATCGCCCTTGGAGACGCGCGCTCTTACGGGGTCGGCATGCTGTTCCTGCCGCAGAACGACCTGCGCAGGGCTCAGGCCAAGAAGATGCTGGAGATCATCACCGCCAAAGAGGGACTGAAGTTCCTCGGCTGGAGAACGGTCCCGACGGACCCCGGCACACTCGGTCAGAAGGCCATCGACAAAATGCCCTATATCGAACAGTGTTTCATCGAGAAACCGGAGGACTGCGCGACCGGTATCGAATTCGACCGGAAACTCTATGTCATCCGCCGGGTCTTCGAGCAGTCCAATGACAACTCCTATGTCTGCTCGCTGTCGTCCCGGACCATCGTCTACAAGGGCATGTTCCTGGTCCATCAGCTGCGCAGCTTCTATCAGGACCTGCAGAGCGAGGAGTTCATCTCTACGATTGCCATGGTCCATTCGCGGTTTTCGACCAACACGAACCCCAGCTGGGAACGGGCCCATCCGAACCGGTTCATCGTCCACAACGGGGAGATCAACACCATCCGCGGCAACGCGGACCGGATGCTGGCCCGGGGAGAGACGATGGACTCGCCGTTCCTCAATGAAAACTATGAGAAGATCCTGCCGGTGGTCGACATCAGCGGGTCCGACTCCGCTATGCTTGACAACACGCTGGAGTTCCTCGTCATGAACGGCATGGAACTGCCGCTGGCCATGATGATCTGCGTGCCGGAGCCCTGGAAGTCCGACGACACCATGAGCCGCGCCAAGAAGGACATGTACCATTACTATTCCACCATGATGGAGCCCTGGGACGGTCCTGCGGCCCT
>CAJGDU010000137.1 GCA_904502175.1 Clostridiaceae bacterium | reverse complement strand
GCCACGGTGCTTCGGGGCTGTCAAGGGCAGGCACGCCTGTCACACGAGTGTGGTTCCCACCCTTGACAGCCCCTCCGCCCCGCGGCGTGGGGGACACAACAAGCGTAAGGCGCAGAGCGCTTCCGCTTGCAAAAAAGCATGTGTGCAGGCTAGTAACCGCGCCGCCAGGAGGTCTGTACCCATCGTTTTCTTAATAAGGGACTATGAAGACAGAAAAAGACTCTTTGTAGTCTCTTTTTCTCCGCTCTTTGAAGAAAAGGGGACTATTAAGCACCAAATCCAGCAACGATAGTCCCTTCTTGGAGAAGTCAGGTACGAAAAAGCCTGAAATCAGGTGAAAAGGGGACTACAAACTCGACAAATACTCGCTGGTAGTCCCATTATTGGAGTCCGATGCCCAAAGGCACTGTAGTTTTCAAAAAGTCCATACACACAGGTCCTCTAAAAGGGCGTGTACATGGACATTGTGGCTTGTTCTGCCTTATCTCAGAGAATTAATCCATGCACGGGACCTGTCATAAAAGGGTTGTACATGGATATTTTCTGACGGCAGCTCCCAAAAACTCAAAATGTCCATGCACACAGGCCCCAAAAACTGTTGTGTGCATGGACTATTTCTGTTTCGCTGTCTTTTCGCTTCCCCCATAATGTCTTTCAGCAGGCGCAAGGGCGTACAGCGCCCCTTACGCCTGTTGTCCACCCCATGCCGCGGGGTGAAGGAGCTGTCAAGGGTGGAAACCACATGTGTGTGGCAGGCGAGCCTGCCCTTGACGGCTCCGAAGACCCGTGGCACCCTTTCGTAGCAGAAGTGCTTTCTTTTTGAGAAAGCGGTAGTGTATAATGTCTTAGAAAAGACTACACAGGGAAGGAGAGGTGGATCGCCGTGGGAAACAGGGACCGAGCGTTTCGCCCGGGGGACCGGGTGCAGCACTTCAAGCGGGAGACCGTTGACCCGAACGGGACACAGTACCTTTATCAGATCGTGGGGGTGGCCACCCATTCGGAGAGCCGCGAGCCGCTGATGATCTATCAGGCGCTCTACGACGACTATCGGCTGTACGCCCGTCCGTACGACATGTTCATGTCGGAGGTGGACCGGGAGAAGTACCCGGACATCAAACAGCAATACCGCTTTGAAAAGGTCGAAGAATAGGAGGAACCCATATGTATTCATCGTTTGCCAGCATGACGTCGTCGCCCCTGGTGTACTGGTTTACGCTCGGCATGCTCATTGCGGCGCCCGTGGCCATGTTCATCATCGGCATCCGCGGGGTGCGGAAAGACAACCCCAATGACAAGCGCGCGGGCTATGCCATGCTGAAGCTCGCCGGCGTCGTGACGGCGCTGGTGCTCATCGCGTTCGTGTACCTGTTCATGTCCGGGGCGTTTTCCCCGGCCGCCGCAGGGCTCATCGCCCTTATGTGAACACCAAAAGAAAAAGGCTCCGAAAGGAGCCTCTTTTTTATAGCTTTTTTGGCGATGCACCGGCTTATTCCGCAGGTGCCTCTTTTTTCTTCTTGGCGAACTCGCCGAGGAAGCGCATGTCTTCGCCCTTCTTGCGGCGGGCATAGTACTCGGAGGTGGCCGAGAACACGACGTCGCCGGAGGAGTTCAGCGCGGTCTCGACGGAGTCCTGGATGACGCCGATGATGAAACCGACTTCAACGGCCTGCATGGCAATGTCGTTGGAGATGCCGAAGAAGGAGCAGGCCATGGGAATGAGCAGCAGGGAGCCGCCGGCCACGCCCGAAGCGCCGCACGCGGCGAGGGTGGCGAGGAAGCTCAGGATGATGGCCGTGGGAATGGTGACCTCCACGCCCATGGTCCGCGCGACGGACAGGGACATGATGGTAATGACCGCGGCCGCGCCGTCCATGTTGATGGTGGCGCCGAGCGGGATGGAGACCGAATAGAAGTCCTTTTCAAGGCCGAGCCGCTCGCAGGTGGCCATGTTGACAGGGATGTTCGCGGCGGAGCTTCTCGTGAAGAACGCGGTAATGCCGCTCTCCCGCAGGGCCGTCAGGGTCAGCGGGTAGGGGTTCCGGCGCAGGAACAGGGCGGCGATGATGGGGTCGGTGACCAGGGTCACGAAGAGCATGGAACCGACGAGGGTGGCCACGAGTTTGCCGTAGACGGTGAAGATGGCAACACCGTTCTCCGAGACGGCGGAGAACACGAGGCCGAGGACGCCGAAGGGAGCCAGGCGGATGATCCACTGGACCACCATGTTCACCATGCCGGCGAAATCGGCGATGAGCCCGTTGGTCCTCTCCGAACCGACGACCTTGAGGGCGAGTCCGAACAGGACGGCCCAGAACAGGATGCCGATGTAGTTGGCGTTGGCCAGGGCGGACACGGGGTTCGTGACCATGTTGGTCAGAAGGTTCGTCCACACTTCACCGACGCCGGTGGGCGCCGCCTGTTCAGCCGCTTCTCCGGTGAGTTTCATGGAGACAGGGAACAGGTAGGAGGTGATGACCGCGACAATGGCGGCGACGAACGTACTGGCCATATAGAGGAAAATGACGGTCCGGAAACGCGAGCCGATGCCGGTGCTGGAGTTCGCAAGAGAGCTCATGATGAGCACGAAGACCAGGATGGGGGCAATGGCTTTCAACGTCCCGACGAAGACCGAGCCGAGGAGGCCGACGACCGGCAGGTTCGGCAGGGTCAGGCCCAGGATGAGACCGATGAGAAGGCCGATGAGAATGCGCAGGATGGCATTCATGTCGTTCCATTTTCTGACGACTGTTTTCACAGCATTCACGTGTAAAACCTACTTTCGCAAAGAATCGTGTTTTTATCTTATCATAAAAGCGCTTTGGCTTACAAATAGAATCGGAACAGCCGCACCGCGGCGTTGTAGTAGAGTTCCTCAGCGCGCTCCAGCGCCTCTTCGAGGGGCATGGGGCGATCCACCGTCGTGACAAAGGACCGGATGCCGCACTCGTAGAGCTTCTCGTATCCGTCCCCGAGGCTGCCGACGAGGGCGACGGCCGGAATGCCCTTCGCGGCGCTGCGCTCGCCCACGCCCTGCAGGACTTTGCCGAAGGCGCTCTGCCAGTCCGTCCGGCCCTCGCCGGTGACCACCAGGTCCACGCCGTCGAGCAGGTCGTCGAAGTGGATGAGGTCCAGCACGGTGTGGATGCCGGACTTCATGTCCGCGCCGCAGAACAGGAGCAGGGCGGCGCCGAGGCCGCCGGCAGCACCCGTGCCGGGTGTGTCGTCCGGGTCCTTCCCGAAGGTTTCGGTCAGGAGCGTCCGGTAGTTCTGCATGCCGGCTTCGAGCTCCGCCTGCACCTCCGGCGTGGCGCCCTTCTGCGCCCCGAAGGTGTAAGTGGCGCCGTCCGGCCCGGTCAGGGGGTTCGTCACGTCGCACATGACGGTGAACGTCGTCTCGGCCACCCGCGGGTCCAGCCCGGAGGCGTCGATGCGCGCGACCCTGGCGAGGTCCTCGCCGCGGCCCGCCAGCACGTTGCCGGCGGCGTCATAGAACCGCACGCCCAGCGCGGAGGCGAAGCCCATGCCGCCGTCGTTCGTGGCGGAGCCGCCGATGGCAATGGACACGTCCCGGTACCCCGCGTCCAGCACGGCTTTCACGAGTTCGCCCGTGCCGTACGTCGTGGTGAAGCGCGGGTCGCGCCGCGCCTCCGGGACCAGCGTGAGGCCCGAGGCCTCCGCCATTTCGAGCACGGCCTCGGTGCCGGACAGGACGCCGTACCGCGCCGTCCGCTCCTCCATGAGCGGCCCGTGGACCGGGACGGAGACGAACGACCCGCCCCGGGCGCTCACGACCGCCTCCGCGGTGCCTTCGCCGCCGTCCGCGACGGGCACGCCGGCGCACTCACACGAGCCGAGCACCTCCTGCGCGGCTTTCGTCAATAGCTCTATGGTCTTTTCACTGGACAGCGTTCCCTTGAACTTGTCCGACGCGAATAACAGTTTCATAGGCGTTCTCCTTCGAACGGTTCTCTGCCTTTCATTATAAACGGCTTTCCCGTTTCCCGCCACAGCCTTAGTATATATATCTATTTTCATAACATAAGACCCTTCCGGTTGTGCGCGCAAAGTGCATGGTGTACAGTTAAATTGCACATATATGTATTGTTGATAAAAACTTACTAAGGGAGGGGTCCGCATGGCAGTTTCCAAAGAAGACAT
>CAJGDU010000136.1 GCA_904502175.1 Clostridiaceae bacterium | reverse complement strand
TCTTCATCTGTGGCATCCGGGCGGGCGTAGAGGAGGTTCGCCCGGATGGTGTCGTTGAACAGGAAGGTGTCCTGGGTGACGAAGCCGATATGTTTCCGCAGTTCCTGCAGCGGCCAGTCTCTGAGGTCCTTGCCGTCCATGCGGATGGCGCCGCCGAGGACGTCGTAGAGCCGCGGCACCAGGGAGATGAGGGTGGACTTGCCCGCGCCGGAGGAACCGACGAGCGCGTAGGTCTCGCCGGGCTCGACGTGGAAGCTGACGCCCTGTAAGATCTCGGGGCCGTCCGGCTTGTAGGCGAAGTGCACGTCATCGTATTCGATCTCGCCGCGGATGACTGCCGGGGCGGCCGCGTCCTCTTTGTCCACGATGTTCGGCACCATGTCGAGGGTGGAGAAGATGCGCTCGAACAGGGCGAGGGAACGGGTGAAATCGACACTCACGTTCATGAGCTCGTTCACGGGGCGGTAGATGCGCCCGAGGATGGCGATGGCCGCGGTGATCTCACCGACGGTGACCTGCGGGCCGGAGGCGCTCCGCAGCATGAGGATGCCGCCGACGAGATACAGGAGCAGCGGGCCGAAGTTCGTGAAGATGTTCATGAACATGAAGAACGTCCGGCCGGCCAGCATCTCGCGGATGTTGAGGCGGTAGAGGTCGGAGCTCACGCCCTTGAACCGGTCGTACTCCTTCTTCTGTTTGCCGAAGAGCCAGACCAGCAGGATGCCGCTCTCGGAGAGGGTCTCGCCGAGGATGGTGTTGGCCTCGTCATACTTCTCCTGGCTCTCCCGGGCGATCATCCAGCGGCGTTTGCCGGTGACCCGGGTGGGCAGGATGAAGAACGGGACGAGCGCCATGCCGGTCAGGGCCAGCACCCAGTTGCACTGGAAGAGCGCCACGATGGACACGATGATGGTGCCGACGTTCTTGATGGAATTGGTCATGGTCGTGGAGACCGCGCTCTGGACGCCGTTCACATCGCCCGTCATGCGGGTGACGATCTCGCCCTGTCGGCTCTCCACAAAGTACTGGTAGGGCTGCTTCTGGAAATGAGCGTACATTTCCGTCTTCATGTCGTAGATGATGCCCTGGGCGATGGACGTGTTCAGCCAGGTCTCGAAGAGGCTCAAGGCGTTGGCCACCACCGTGACGAGGAACGACGCGATGATGAGCTGCACCAGCACCTCGAAGTTGCCGGCGATGAGACCGTCGTCCACCATGCGCCCGGTGAGCAGCGACGGCACGACGCCGAGGGCTGCGGACACCAGCACGACCACGATGACGAGGGCAAATTTGAACTTGTAGGGACCGAGATAGCTCAGGATGCGGGCCGCCAGCTCCTTCGTGAGCTTGGGCGCCGCGGCTTTCTCTTCCGGGGTCAGTCCGCGATAGGGACCGCCATGGGGAGGACCTGCCATGGGCCTCACTCCTTTCGAAATTAAACAGGTACCTTTCTATTTACAGCTCCATTGTAGCCCTGATAACTTAAAAATACAATAAAGATCTTTCAGTTGCCGGAATCTTTCCACAGGTGTAAAATGAGGGGTACAGGGGTGTATCGCCCCGCAAAACAGAATACAGGTGTTATCAATGGACAAATTGTTTTCAATCATTGATTCGCTGAGCGCCGGCCGAACGCTGAACTTTGAGCAGTTCGAGTACCTGGTGTCTCACCGGTCCGATGAGGGTGCAAGGCTGCTGCGGACACACGCGGCGGCGGTCCGGGATAGCATTTACGGAAAAGACGTATTTGTCCGGGGTCTCATCGAGTTCACGAACATCTGCCGAAACGACTGCTACTATTGCGGCATCCGGAAAAGCAATCCCAACCTTCAACGATACAGACTGAGTGAAGCCCAGATCATGTACTGCGTTCGCAGTGGCTATGACCTGGGCTTTCGTACGTTCGTTTTACAGGGCGGCGAGGACGGGCACTACACGGACGCGCAGCTCTGCGACATCGTACGACAAATAAAAACCGAATATCCCGACTGCGCCGTCACCCTGTCCCTGGGCGAGCGCTCTTACGAGAGCTATGCGGCCCTGCGGGAGGCCGGCGCGGACCGGTACCTCCTGCGGCACGAGACCGCGACGAAGGCGCACTACGAGAAACTCCACCCGCCGGAGATGAGCTTCGAGCACCGCATGCAGTGCCTTAGCGATCTGCGCGAACTCGGATACGCCGTCGGCGCCGGGTTCATGGTGGGCTCCCCGTACCAGACGCCGGCCGACCTCGCCCGGGACTTCCTCTTCCTGCAGGAGTTCCGCCCGGACATGGTAGGCATCGGGCCCTTCATCCCCCACACGGACACGCCGTTCAAAGATATGCCCGCGGGGACTCTGGAGGACACGCTGTACTACCTCAGCATCATCCGGCTCCTGCTGCCGGAGGTGCTCCTCCCCGCCACGACGGCGCTGGGCACTATCCATCCGCTCGGCCGGGAGATGGGCATCCAGCACGGCGCCAACGTCATCATGCCGAACCTCTCCCCGACGGACGTGCGGAAGATGTACATGCTCTACGACGGGAAGATCTGCGTCGACGACGACGCCACCGACTGTGAGAAATGTCTCGACCTGAGACTGGAAAAAATAGGCCACCGGATCGTCACCGACCGGGGCGACAAACGAACGGCCACCGAAGGAGGTGCCTCCTATGACCTCTGAGATCGTGAGAAACACGAACACCCTCAACGACGTCCCCTCCGGGGAGCGCGTCCACATCGGGTTCTTCGGCATCCGCAACGCCGGCAAGTCCAGCGTGGTAAACGCCGTCACGAACCAGGAACTGGCCCTCGTGTCCGACGTCCGGGGCACCACGACCGACCCGGTCCTGAAGGCGATGGAGCTCCTGCCCATCGGGCCGGTGGTCATCATCGACACGCCCGGCATCGACGATGAGGGCGAGCTCGGACAGCTGCGGGTGGAGCGCACCCGCCAGGTCCTCCGCCAGACGGACGTCGCCGTGCTGGTCGCGGACGGCACCCTCGGGCTCCAGCCCGCCGACCGGGAGCTGCTGGCCCTCTTCGAGGAGCGGCACATCCCGTACATCGTGGCCTTCAACAAGAACGACCTCTTGTCCCCGGACGTGGACGCGGTGTCTTCCGCGAGCAGGACTCTGCCGGAGACCGCCCGCGCCCTGAAGGTCTCCGCGAAGACCGGCGAGGGCATCCTCGTCCTCAAGGATCTCCTCGGAGAACTGGCGGGACAGAAGAAGGAGAAGTTTATCCTGAAGGATCTGGTGGAACCCGGCGACTTCGTGGTGCTGGTCATCCCCATCGACGCCTCCGCCCCGAAGGGCCGCATCATCCTGCCCCAGCAGCAGGTGCTGCGGGAGCTTCTGGACCTGCGGTGCAACGCCGTCTGCGTCCAGGCCTCCGACCTGAAGGACACCCTCGACCGGCTCTGCGGCAGCCCCGCGACGAAGCCGGCCCTGGTGGTCACCGACTCCCAGGCCTTCAAGAGCGTCATGAAGGACACCCCGGAAGACATCCCGGTCACGTCCTTCTCCATCCTCTTCGCCCGGTACAAGGGCGACCTGGAACAGCAGGTCCTGGGCGCCGCCGCCATCAAGGCGCTGAAGCCCGGCGACCGGGTCCTCATCTCCGAGGGCTGCACCCACCACCGGCAGTGCCAGGACATCGGCACCGTGAAACTCCCCGGGTGGCTCGAACACTACGCCGGCTTCCCGCCGGAGGTGGACTTCACCCAGGGCGGCCAGTTCCCCGAGGACCTGACGCCCTACACCCTCATCATCCACTGCGGCGGATGCATGCTGAACGAGGCCGAAATGAAGGCCCGCCTGCGCATCGCCCGAGAGGCCGGGGTCCCCATGACGAACTACGGGGTGGCCCTCGCTGAGTTCAACGGCACTCTCTCCCGGGCCCTGCGGCCCTTCCCCGCCTACGCCACCCTCCTGAATGACTGAAGAAAGCGAGCAGCATCATGTGTGATACCAATAAACGAATGGGGTTCATCGGCATCCTCGTCGAAGACCTCTCCGCGGCGGACGCCGTGAACGAAGCCCTGTCCCAGCACGGCAAACTCATCGTCGGACGTATGGGCATCCCCTACCGGGACCGGGGCGTCTCCGTCATCTCCCTCGTGGTGGACGGCACCAACGATGAAGTCTCCGCCCTCACCGGCACCCTCGGCCGCATCCCCGGCATCTCGGTGAAGAGCATGTTAGAGAAGGTGAAG
>CAJGDU010000135.1 GCA_904502175.1 Clostridiaceae bacterium | reverse complement strand
TGGGACAGCGAATGGGTGACGCCGCTGCCGTCGCCGATGACGAAGAGGCCTTTGTGACAGGTCTCGAGGTTCTCATCCAGTTCCACTTCCATGTTGTAGAACTTGACTTCCACGCCGTAGAGCAGCGTGTCGTCGTTGGCGGTGCCGGGTGCTATCTTGTCGAGGGCATAGATCATTTCGATGATGCCGTCGAGGATGCGTTTCGGCAGGACCAGGGAAAGGTCGCCCGGGGTGGCTTTCAGGGTGGGCACGGTCGTGCTCTCCCTCATGCGG
The DNA here is from genome assembly GCA_904502175.1 of Clostridiaceae bacterium. Classification (GTDB taxonomy): domain Bacteria; phylum Bacillota; class Clostridia; order Oscillospirales; family Acutalibacteraceae; genus RUG420. The sequence continues at coordinate 3,928 of CAJGDU010000135.1, read as the reverse complement.
TCCACGGTGCTCCGTCTTCCCCGCTCGAGGTCGCCGAAGCGCTGGACGATGACGCCTCCGCCCAGCATGTTGGACAGACGGGCAATGGACTCGCCGTAGCCGTTGGAGTCCTTGAACGGTTCCGAGAAATGCTTGGAGACCAGCAGCGCGAAGTTGGTGTTCTCCGTCTTCTTGTCCTCGTCCTCGAAGCTGTGGCCGTTGACCGTGACGATGCCGTTGGTGTTCTCGTTGACCACGATGCCGCGGGGGTTCATGCAGAAGGTGCGGACATTGTCCTCGAACTTTTCGGTCCGGTAGACGATCTTGCTCTCATAGAGCTCATTGGTGATGTGCTCGAAGATGACCGCGGGGAGTTCCACCCGGACGCCGATGTCGACCCGGTTGGAACGCGTGGGAATGCCGAGGTCGTTGCAGACCGTCTCCATCCACTTAGAGCCGCTGCGCCCGACCGAGATGATGCACTGTTCCGCGTCATAGGACTCCGTCTCCGTATGGATCCGATAGCCATCCTCCCGTTTTTCCACCGTTTTGACCGGGGTCTGGAAGAAGAACGTGACCTTGTCCTTCAGCTCCTGATAGAGGTTCTGGAGGACCACATAGTTGATGTCCGTGCCGAGATGGCGGACGGAGGCGTCCAAAAGCTGGAGCCCGTTGCGCATGCATTCCTTTTTGAATTCGGTGCCGGCGGTGGAGTAGAGTTTCGTCTCTGCCCCGCCGTACCTGCAGTTGATGTCATCGACATACTCCATGAGGTCCAGGGCTTCCCGTTTGCCGATGTACTCATAGAGCGTGCCGCCGAAGTCGTTGGTGATGTTATATTTCCCGTCGGAGAACGCGCCCGCGCCGCCGAACCCGTTCATGATGTCGCAGACCGGGCAGCCGATGCAGGTCTTTACCTTGTCGCCGTCGATGGGGCATTTCCGCTGCTCCAGCGGATGTCCGGTCTCGAAGACGGCAATGCGCTTTTCGGGCGCGTGTGTGGCCAGTTCATAGGCGGAAAAGATGCCGCCGGGGCCCGCGCCGATGATGATGATGTCATACTTCATGGTTGAAGTCTCCTTCCGGGACAGGATGTGTCCTGCCTTATTATACACGAAAAAGCGGCCCTTTGCAGAGCCGCTTTTGTTCTGTTTCTTTCCGGTCAGCGGAGAACCTCCGTAATGGATTCGGCCACATTGAAATAGTGGTCGGCCACACGCTCGACGTTCGAGAGGAACGTCATATAGTTCGCGCCGATCTCCGGGTCGCAGAGGTCTTCATTGAGCCGGTCGACATGAGCGAGTTTGTATGCTTCGGTCATGTCGTCCATCTGCTGCTCATAGACCTTTGCCTCTTCCAGAGCCTCGAGGTCCCGCTTCACATAAGCGCGGACCGTGGCGTCATAGAGTTTTTCAAGAAGTTCCTGCAGGTTGCGGATCTCATTGATGGCCGCTTCCGAAAACGAGCTGCCGGACTCTTTGACGAGATCCATGTATTCCACGACATTCTTCGCATAGTCGCCGACCCGTTCGAGGTCCGTCAGGGTATGGAACGCGGTCGAAATGTACCGTTTGTCCCGGACACTCAGGTTCTGGTCGAACAGCTTGACGAGGAAGTGGGTCAGTTTTTTGTTGAGGAAGTTGAGCTCGTCCTCATTGGCACGGAACTGATCCATGTCCATGGCCTCGGGATGCCGCATCGTGTATAGCGAATCGGAGAAGTTCCGCATGGCGATATCCGCCATGTTCATGATCTCCTTTTTCACCTGCTGGACCGCAAGGGGCGGAGCGGAAAGCATGTGTTCGTCCACATAGTACAGCCGGGCTGTCTCCTTCTCCCCTTCCGCTTCTTCGGCGATGTGCTCCGGAACCAGGCGCTCCACAAGAGCGACGAGTTTTTCCGTAAAGGGCAGGAACAGAAGGACCGCAAGGCAGTTGAAGAACGTATGGAACATGGCCAGCTGCGTCTGGGGCGCGTTCGGGAACAGGGAACCGAAGACAGAGCCGAAGTCGAGGTCTCTGCCGGGGATCATGCCGAGCAGCAGACCGATGACGAGGAAGACGACGACACCGCCCGTGTTGAAGAGCAGGTGGATGAGGGCGGTCCGCTTGGCGTTCGTGCCGCTCGTCATACCGGCGATGATGGCGACGACGCAGGAACCGATGTTGGAACCCATGGTCAGATAAATGCCCTGATCGAGCGTGATGAGTCCGACGAACAGCATGGTGATGGCCACGGAGGTCATGACCGAAGAACTCTGGATGATGGCGGTCAGGACGGCGCCGACCAGGACGAGCAGCAAGGGGTTCTTGATGCCCGCGAGGAACATTTTGACAGAATCGAGTTCCGCAAAACTCTCCATGGAATTGCTCATCATGGAAAGACCGACGAACAGCATGCCGAAGCCGGCCAGGATACCGCCGACTTTTTTGACGATATCCTTTTTGGCGAAGGTCATGATGAAGGCGCCGATGCCCGCCATGGCCGAGAAGATGACCGTGGTGGAGATCATGTTGCTGCCGAACATACCGAGGGCGACGATCTGACCGGTGATGGTGGTACCGATGTTCGCACCGAAGATGATGGTGGCCGCCTGTACGAGGCTCATGATGCCGGCGTTGACGAAACCGATGACCATGACGGTCGTGGCGCCGGAGCTCTGGATGGCGGCGGTGGCAACGGCACCGATGCCGACACCGAGCCACTTGTTACCGGACACTTTGGCAAACATGGAACGGAGCTTGGAACTGCTGACGGACTCGAGGTTCGAGCTCATCATGGAGCAGGCGATCAGGAAGATACCGATGCCCGCGAGCAGTGTCAGAATGGCACTGATAACGAAGGTTGGGCTCATTGTTCTTTCTCCTTTCGAGGACCTTGTGCGTTACCGAAGAATCGCAAAAGCCATATCCGCAGCGTACAGGAGCACGAGGATAATGCCTTCGGGACGTTTGACTTTATCGCTGGTCAGACACATGACCCAGGTGACGATGGAAATGCCGATGAGGATCATCATGTCCCAGACGGAAGCGGCGTTCACGGCCACCGGGTGGATGGCCGAAGAGACACCGAGGATGAGCATGAGGTTGAAGATGTTGGAGCCGATGACGTTGCCGACAGCCATCTCCACTTCCCCTTTGCGGGCGGCCACGACGGAGGTGACCAGTTCCGGGAGCGAAGTGCCGAGGGCGACGATGGTGAGGCCGATGAGCGTCTCGGTCATGCCGAACGCGCGTGCGATCTCTTTCGCGCTGTAGACGACGGCTTCGCCGCCGGCGATGATGAGGGCGACGCCGATGAGGATGAGCAGGAAGCACTTCCAGACCGGGATGGCCTTATAGTCCTCGTCCTCCTCGGTCGGATGCTTTCTGGCGTTCACGACGAGGTAGGCGATGTATGCCACGAAGATGACCAGAAGCAAGATGCCGAGCCAGCGGAAGATGAGGCCGACATTGTCCGCCATGGAGTAGTCCGTGAGATAGTCTTTGAACAGGACCGTGGAACTGCTGCCGAGCAGAAGCAGGAACATGGTGAACATCATGACCGGGAAGTCCCGTTTCAGAACGCTCTTGTCCACGGGGACCGCATGGATGACGGCGCAGATGCCCAGAACGATGAGCGTATTGAACAGGTTGGAACCGACCACGTTGCTGATGGCGATCTCGTTGGCGCCCTGGATGGCGGCCGAGGTACTGACGGCCAGCTCCGGCGCACTGGTGCCCATGGCCACAACGGTCAGACCGATGATGAGGCCGGGGACCCGCAGGTTTTTCGCGAGGCCGGCGGCGCCGTCCACGAACCAGTCGGCACCTTTGATGAGGGCGACAAAGCCCGCCACCAGGATGACGACATTGAGCAGGATCATCATAGTTTCTCCTTCTTTCTCCTGAAAGGAAGCACCTCTCTGCTTTGTCGAAAAAAAGAGACTTCCACTGCCAGACGCACAGGT
>CAJGDU010000134.1 GCA_904502175.1 Clostridiaceae bacterium | reverse complement strand
AACCGCTTCCGTATCCCTCTTTTCTGCTCTTCGGATGTTCATTTCTGTGCCTCTCATAACCGTTTTTCCATGCGGATGGTGCGGAAGGTGCCCTCGTCGTCGAAGGGCTCTCCGGTCCGCTTGTAGCCGAGCTTCTCATAGAACTCGGTCTTGTTGTCCCGGCTCTCCACGACGCTCTTCGTGTAGCCGTCCTCCCGCGCCCAGGCCTCACAGGCTTCGATGGTCTGCGTGCCGAGGCCCCGGCGGCGGTATTCGGGCAGGACCACGACCCGGCCGATCATGACGCTGGTCTCATCCAGCGCATACATGCGGGCGGTGGCCACGGGAAAGTCCTCGTCCAGGAGGACGATATACTTCGTGTCTTCCCCGTCGTGCTCGTCGAACTCCTCGCGGAGGGTGATATGGTGCTTCTTCGCCATGGCCTGGATGCGGACATAGTAAGCGCCGGTCTGCTGCCAGAGTTCGGTGGCTCTCAGGACCTCCATGCTCATTCCTCCTTGATGTGTTTCCCGGTCATATGCTCGGGGACCAGCGCGAACATGAGAGTGGCCGGACCGGACTTGCGGATCTCCTCGTCGATGTGGGCGTCGTCCTGAATGAACTTGTAGCTGAGGAGACGGGCCAGGCGATACACCTCTTCCCGGTCCGTGACCTCCTCGATGTGCCCGAACACCACGACGCTGCGAAAGCGGAGGAACCACTCCCCCGGCTCCTGCCGGCCGTCGTCGATACAGGTGAACGAGGCCTTCGCATCTCTGCGGAACGCGTCCACCCGGTGGCCGACTTTTCCGCTGTGGAAGTAGAGTTTTCCGCTCTCGGGATCGTAGTAATGGTTGAGGAAGGTGCCATAGGGGTAGCCGTCATCGCCGGTGACGGAGAGCACCCCGCGTTTGGCCGAAGTCAGGAGCGCAATGCACTCCTCCTCCGTCATGGCCTGTTTCGGCCGGCGCATTTCCCGGAACATAGGAAGACCTCCCTCGAAATGATTTGGTTTATTATAACACAAGTTAAACCCCATCGGGGATTCGACACGCTTTTGCTCCGCAAAATCGTTCCGAGCTGCTCCCGCAGCTCCACTCCCTAAAAACAGCTTGATCGCTGTTTTCTTCACGGTCGTGCCCAAGGGTTCGAATCCCCTCAGAACAAACAAAAAGAGATGCCCTTCAGGCATCTCTTTTTGTTTGGTACCCCATCGGGGATTCGAACCCCGGACACCTTGATTAAAAGTCAAGTGCTCTGCCAACTGAGCTAATGGAGTATATATAAGCAGCCGTCTGCAGACGACTGTTATATATTAAAAGAATTGATTGGTAAAGTCAAGACGAATCTTAGCCGTGGAACTGCATGAACAGCGTGTATCCCACAGCGACGAGAACGAAGATGACACCGAGCACCTTCGTGATGTTCGCGAGGGTGTCATCTCTTGCATGACCGGAGGTCTTGTCGAAGAATTTGTTGTCGTTCATCTGGGCGCTGGACTGACCCTGGACAGCGGACGCGTCCGCCTCACGGTTCTTCTGCAGCAGGATGACGACGGTAATGACGATGCCGAGGACGATCAGGACGATCGCGAAGGCCATCTGTAAACCTGTCATGGTAGTTCCTCCATATCGAAATTAAGATAATAATTCAGAAAGCTTTAGAATAATAGCATAAACCCCGCTGCTTTGCAAGAAGTTTCCGCAAAACAGCGGGTGTTTTCTTATAACATGAGCTGATCGCCTTCGGTGTCTTCCGCGGACGGCAGCGCGCCCAGTGCGGGCAGAGACTTCGTGCGGTAACGGGAGGGCTTGTTGAACTCGCCTTCTTCATAGAGACGGACGCCCATGACCCGCTGGCCCTTCTTCAGCCGCATGACCGAGACACCCTGGGTGTGCTTCGTGGTCTTCGCGGTGAGGACGGCCGTGTTGAGCAGCAGCATCCGGCCGCTGGAAGCCGTCAGGACGAGGTCTTTGTCCTCTTCGACGTAGATGGCCCCTGCGAGCGGTGCCTTGTCGGAGAAGGCCTTCAGGAGCTTTTTACGGCGGGTCTTGGTGTCGTACTGGTCCATTTCGACCTTCGCGACCTTGCCGTTCTCGAAGACAAAGATCATGTAGCCCTTGAACTTCTTCGTGATGGCCATGTAGACGGGGTTCTCCCCTTCTTCGAACTCCAGGACCGTCGGGACGAAGTCGCCGAGGACCGAGGCCTTCGTGTATTCGAAGTCGTCGATACGGGACTTGTACACCTGGCACTTGTCCGTGAAGAACAGGAGTTCGAGGTCGTTGGTGGTCTCCACGACCTGCTGCATGACGTCGCCGTCCTTGAGCTTCTGCTCGCCGCTCATGCGGAGGGACTGCGGGCTGATCTTCTTAAAGTAGCCGGCCTCCGTATAGAACACGGTGCAGGGGGCGTCGGACACGACTTCCTCCTCGGGCTCGTCCTCAATGATATCCATGGCATAGATGATCTCAGACTTCCGGGGCTCGGCGTACTTCTTGATGACGTCCTTCAGCTCTTCGACGATGATCTTCCGGATGCGGCTGCGGCGCTTGAGGGTGTCCTCCAGGTCCTCGATGGTCTTCTGCAGGTCCTCCACGTCCTTCAACCGCTTCAGGATGAACTCCCGGTTGAGGTGGCGGAGTTTGATCTCCGCGACGTATTCGGCCTGGACTTCGTCGATGCCGAAGCCGATCATGAGGTTCGGGACCACTTCCGCTTCCTCGTCGGTCTCGCGGACGATCTTGATGGCCTTGTCGATGTCGAGCAGGATCTTTTCGAGACCCTGTAACAGGTGCAGGCGGTCTTTCGCCTTCTGCAGGTCGAAGTAGACTCTGCGCCGGACGCACTCTTCCCGGAAGGCGATCCACTCGAGGAGCAGATCTTTCACGCCCAGCACCTGGGGCATGCCGGCGATGAGCACGTTGAAGTTACAGGAGAACGCCTCTTCGAGGGGCGTCATCTTGTAGAGCTTGCGCATGAGTTTGTCGGCGTCGGTACCGCGCTTGACGTCGATGGTGATCTTGAGGCCGTTCTTGTCGGTCTCGTCACGGACGTCGGCCACTTCCCGGAGCTGTCCGGCCTTGGCCTTCTCGATGATCTTGTCGATGATGGCCTCGGAGACCGTGGTCGGCGGGATCTCCGTGATGTCGATGCAGTGGTTCTTCTTGTCGTAGTGGTACCGGGCCCGGACCGTGATGCCTCCTCTGCCGGTGGCGAACACGTTTTCCATCTGGTCTCTGTCGTAGATGATGAGGCCGCCGCCCGGGAAGTCGGGCGCCTTGAGGTAGTCCATGACGTCGGCGTCCGGGTCCTTGATGAGGGCGATGGTGGTCTCGCAGATCTCCTCCAGGTTGAAGGAGCAGATGGAACTGGCCATGCCGACCGCAATGCCCATGTTGTTGTTCACGAGGACGCTCGGGAACGTGACGGGCAGCAGTGTCGGCTCCTTCATGGACGCGTCGTAGTTGTCGACGAAGTCCACGGTGTCTTTATCGATGTCGCGGAACAGTTCCGCGGCGATCTTTTCGAGTTTTGCCTCCGTGTAACGGGACGCCGCCCAGGACATGTCTCTCGAGTAGGTCTTACCGAAGTTTCCCTTCGAGTCCACATACGGGTGGAGCAGCGCCTCATAGCCCCGGGACAGACGGACCATGGTGTCGTAGATGGCCGCGTCGCCGTGGGGGTTCAGCTGCATGGTCCGGCCGACGATGTTGGCGGACTTGATGCGGGGCCCGTTCAGGAGCCCCATCTTGTACATGGTGTACAGGAGCTTCCGGTGGGAGGGTTTGAAGCCGTCGATCTCGGGGATGGCCCGGGACATGATGACGCTCATCGCGTACGGCATATAGTTGATTTCGAGCGTGTCGGTGATGTGCTGCTGGACGACCTCGCCGGCCCCCATGATATGGGCGTTGGGGTTCTGGTCCCGGTCGACGGGCGCTTCCTTTTTGGTGCGTTTTGCCATGTCTCTCCCACCTCCTTTACGACAGGTCTGTCATGTCGAGGAACAGATGACCGTCCGAGGCGATGTGCTCTTTCCGGCCTGCCAGGTTGTCTCCCAGCAGAAGGTCGAACTGAGCCGCCGTGGCCTCCGCGTCGGAGGGACGGATCTGGATGAGCCGGCGGGTGTCGGGGTTCATGGTGGTGAGCCACATCATGTCGGCGTCGTTTTCACCGAGACCCTTGGACCGCTGGATCGTATACTTCTTGTCGCCGAGTTCCTCGAGAACATCGGATTT
>CAJGDU010000133.1 GCA_904502175.1 Clostridiaceae bacterium | reverse complement strand
GGCCCAGCTGGAGGGGAACCTCAACTGTGTGCCCTCCACCTCGGCGGGCCGCGTCTTCGACGCCGCCTCGGCCATCCTGGGCTTCCGGAACGCCTCCACCTGCGAAGGCGAGGCCTCCATGGTCCTCGAGTTCGCGGCGGAGCGGTGGGCCAAGGTCCACGCGGGAGGCGGGAGCCGGCACATCGCCGACGTCTCCTCCGACGGCCCCTTCCGGCTGCAGACGGCCCCGTTCCTTCTGGAGCTGGCGGAGCGGAAGCTTAAAGGCGAAGACCCGGACGCGCTGGCGTATGCGTTCCACCGGTTTATGGCGGACCTCATTGTCGAAGGCTGTCGGCGGTGCCGCGAACAGAGCGGCCGCTCCACCGTTGCCCTCTCGGGCGGCGTCTTCCAGAACCTGCTGCTGACCGACCTTGCGGTCGCCGGGCTGGAGGCGGAGCATTTTCACGTACTGACCCATTCCCTGAGCGCACCCAACGACGGCGGCATCGGCCTCGGCCAGGCGCTCTACGGAATGTACAACGAATAAAGGAGAACCGATTATGTGTGTTGGATTACCGGCAAAAGTCACGGACCTGAAGGACGGCGTGGCCGTCATCAACGCGAACGGCGCAGAGCGCGAAGTGTCGGCGGAGATGATCCGCGACCTGGCGCCCGGCGACTATGTCATGGTCCATGCGGGCATGGCCATCGCCAAGATCGACGGCGATGACGAGACCCAGGCCGAAGACATCATGAACGAACTGGAGGACCTGCTATGAGCAACTCCTCTGCTGTCGCGAAGGCGGCGGCCATCATCCAAAACTATGACGGCCCGCCCGTCCGCATCATGGAGGTCTGCGGGACCCATACCCACGACATCTTCCGGCTCGGCATCCGCCAGATGCTGCCGGAGAACATAAGGCTCATCTCCGGCCCCGGCTGCCCGGTCTGCGTCACCCCGGTGGGGTACATCGATGAGGCGGTCTGGCTCGCGCTGGAGAAGGGCTGCACCCTGTGCACCTTCGGCGACCTCATCAAGGTCCCCGGCACGGAGATGTCCCTCGCCGGCGCCCGGGCCAAAGGCGCCCGCGTCGACATGGTGTACTCCCCCATCGACGCGGTGGAGTACGCGGAGGCCCACCCGGACGAACAGGTCGTGTTCCTCGCGGTCGGCTTTGAGACGACCACGCCGGCCTCCTGTGTCGCGGTGCGCAAGGCGAAGGAGAAGGGGCTTTCCAACTTCTCCCTCCTCACCGCCAACAAGACCATGGACAACGCGTACCTCGCCCTGAAAGACGCGGCGGACGCGTTCCTGTACCCGGGCCACGTGTCGGTCCTCACCGGCACGGACGTCTACAAGCACCTGCGGGACGACGAAGGCATGTCCGGCGTGGTCTGCGGCTTCACCGGGCCGGAGATCCTCACCGCCCTCGCCCTCATCGTCCGCGGCCTCGAGAAGGGCGAGCCCTTCTTCGCCAACGCCTACCCCCGGGTCGTCAAAGACGAGGGCAGCCCGGACGGACGGACGCTCATCGCCGACACCATGGAGTGCATCGACACCGAATGGCGGGGCCTGGGCGTCATCCCCCAGTCGGGCCTGAAACTCCGTGACAAGTACGCGGACTTCGACGCCCGGAAGAAGTTCGGCATCCCGCCCATGGAGGGCCGTGCCAACCCGACCTGCCGCTGCGGCGATGTGCTGAAGGGGACCATCCGCCCTGACCAGTGCCCCTGCTTCGGCAAAGCCTGCGTTCCGGAGCACCCGGTCGGCGCCTGCATGGTGTCCGACGAAGGCGCCTGCTCCGCGTTCTACCAGTACAACATCGATTAGGAGAAGGATATGAACGAAACCATCACTCTGGCCCACGGCTCCGGCGGTCGGCAGACCAACGAGCTCATCGGGTCCCTGTTCAAGAAATATTTCGACAACGACCTTCTGACCGCGGACGACGCCGCCGTGCTGCCGCGCCCGGAGGGACGCCTCTCCATGTCCACGGACGGCTTCATCGTGTCCCCGGCGGAGTTCCCCGGCGGGAACATCGGCAAGCTGTCCATCTGCGGCACAGTCAACGACATCGCCTGCATGGGCGCGAAGCCCCTGTACCTCACCTGCGGGTTCGTCATCGAAGAGGGCTTCGAGACGGCGCGCCTCGAGCGCATCGTCGAGGCCATGGCGAAGACCTGCAAGGAGGTCGGCGTGAAGATCGTGGCCGGCGACACGAAGGTGGCCGGCAGGGGCCAGGTGGACGGCGTGTTCATCACCACCACCGGCATCGGCGTCATCCCGGATGACGTGAACGTCGGCGGCGCCTGCGCGAAGCCCGGCGACTGCGTCATCGTCTCCGGCGACGTCGGCCGCCACGGCTGCACCATCCTCCTGGAGCGGAACGAGTTCAAGATCAAGGCGGACGTCACCTCCGACTGCGCCCCGCTGTCCACGGCCGTGGACGCCCTCATGGGCGTCACCCACGACCTGCACGTGGTCCGCGACGCCACCCGCGGCGGCGTCGGCACCGTGCTCTACGAGATCGCCGACCAGGCGAACGTAGGCGTCACGCTGAACGCCGCGGACATCCCCGTGGACCCGACCGTCCAGGGCGTCTGCGACATGCTCGGCCTGAACCCCCTGTACCTCGCCTGCGAGGGCCGGCTCGTCATCGTGGCGCCGGCCGCCTACGCCGAAGACCTCGTGGCGGCCCTGCGCACATCGCCCTACGGCAAAGACGCCGCCGTCATCGGGGAGATCACCGACACCAACCCCGGCAAGGTCGTCCTGAACACCGAGATCGGCACCCGGACCATCCTGCCGCTCCCCGGCGGAGAACTGTTACCGAGAATTTGCTAAAACACTGTCGCAAAAAGCTTTTCCTTCGGTCGAAGGTCGGTGCGTGCGCAAAAGGTATTAAAAATAAGAGGTAATTCTTGCCAGCCCTCAATTCTCCCTCAGGAAAACTTTTTGCTCCTGCGATTATAGAAACGAAGAGAAACCTTTTCGCGACTATCGTTCTTATTCATCTGGAGTCCTGCATATGAAGACCAAACTCGCTGAAAACTGGCCGTACAAGCCCGGCCTGGAATACTCGCCCCCGGCCCGGGGGACGTGGACCATTGCCCATACGCCCCTGCTGGTGCCGGAGAGTGTGGAGGTCTACGTCTGCCCCCAGAGCTGTCTGCGGGGCGTGTCCCTGTCTGCCGCGGAGTTCGGCGGCCTCGGCACGCGCTTCTCGCTGGTGGTCGTCGAGGAGGAGGACTGGATCCGCTCCCGCATGGAGCCCCTCTTCATCGAAGGCGTGTCGGACCTTCTGCGCCAGCGCTTCGAGCGGGACGGGAAGTACCCGCCCCTCTGCTTCGTCTTCAACTCCTGCATGCACCAGTTCATGGACACGAACATGGGGCTCATCTTCCGGGAGCTGTCGCAGCGCTTCCCCGACGTGCTTTTTGTCGAGGGCAATATGAACTGCACCATGCGCACCACCCAGACCCACTTCGAGGCCGCCACGAACCGGGCGCTTTACAAGGGTCTGCTCCCCGTGGGCGATGCACACCGCTCCGCCCCGCCGGCCACGGCGCCGGCCGTCAACGTCATCGGCAACTACTTCGCGCTCTCGGAGCGCGCCGAGCTCGTAGAGCTTTTGCAGTTTGCCGGCTACCGGGTGAACGACCTGCCCCGGGTGAAGACCTGGGAGGCGTACCAGCAGATGGCGGACGCCTCGCTGAACTTCTACACCCACCCCTTCGGACGCCAGGCCTGCGAAGACCTTCAACAGCGGCTCGGCACCCCGTTCTTCGAAGTGCCGTACTGCTGGGACTTTGACGAGATCGAGCGCACGGAGCGCGCCCTTTTGGAGAAGGCCGTCTCCCTGACGCACGAGGAGGGCTTCACCGGCTCCCGGGAGTTCACCCCGGTGCTGCGGGCGAGCCTCCTGGACCCCTACAAAAAAGAAGCCGAACAGGCGCTGCGGGAGACCGCCGCGGAACTGTCCGGCTGGAACATCCATATCGATGCCGCGGCCACGCCCCGGCCCTTCGGGCTGGCCGCCCTGCTGGAAGCCTACGGCTTTTGCGTGACCACGGTCTACGCGGACGTCTGCGGTCCGCTGGACGAGGACGCGAAGGCCTCCTGGGAGGCTCTGGCCGCGGAACACGGACACCTCGCCGAAACGCTGCCCATGATCGACTGGAGAATGCGCTCTGCGCCCCGGGAAGCCGCTTCCGGCGGGGACGGCGCCGTGCTCGCCATCGGGCAG
>CAJGDU010000132.1 GCA_904502175.1 Clostridiaceae bacterium | reverse complement strand
GCCGCGCCTCCGGAGCAGAAGCAGGACACCGCACTGGAGTGCTGGACAAAACTGGAAGCCGGCCTCAAAGCGGACGGCAGAGGCCTCACCCCGCCCCGCTCCGAGTTTGAAAGCATCCTCTCCCGCTATGACATTGAAACCGAGTGGCGGGACGACCTGTGTCTGTCCGTCGCCACAGAAAAATAAAACCCGCCTTTCGGCGGGCTTTTCTTTTTATTCGAATTCGATGGTTCCCGGGGGCTTGCCCGTCAGGTCGTAGACGACGCGGTTGACGTGGTCCACTTCGTTGACGATGCGGGAGGTGACCTTTTCGAGAAGGTCCCAGGGGAGTTTGGCGGACTCCGCAGTCATGAAGTCGTCGGTGGTGACGGCGCGGAGCGCGATGGCGTAGTCGTAGGTGCGGTGGTCGCCCATGACGCCGACGGAGCGCATGTTGGTGAGCGCCGCGAAGTACTGGTTGATGTCCGTGTCCACGCCGGCTTTTGCCACTTCCTCGCGGAGGATGGCGTCCGCGTCCTGGACCATCTTCACCTTCTCCTCGGTGACTTCCCCGATGATGCGGATGCCGAGGCCCGGGCCCGGGAAGGGCTGGCGGAACACGAGGTAGTCGGGCAGGCCCAGTTTCAGGCCGACCTGGCGGACCTCATCCTTGAACAGGAGCCGCAGCGGCTCGATGATCTCTTTGAAGTCGACATAGTCGGGAAGGCCGCCCACGTTGTGGTGGGACTTGATGACGTCTGCCTTGCCGAGGCCGGACTCGATGACATCCGGGTAAATGGTGCCCTGGACCAGGAAGTCCACGGCGCCGATCTTTTTCGCCTCTTCCTCGAACACTCGGATGAACTCTTCGCCGATGATATGACGTTTCTGTTCGGGCTCCGTGACGCCGGCCAGCTTCTCATAGTAGCGCTGCTGGGCGTTCACGCGGATGAAGTTGAGGTCGTAAGGGCCGTCCGGTCCGAAGACCGCTTCCACTTCATCGCCCTCGTTTTTCCGCAAAAGACCATGGTCTACAAAGACGCAGGTGAGCTGCTTGCCGACCGCTTTCGACAGAAGCACCGCGGCAACCGACGAGTCGACGCCGCCGGAGAGCGCGAGGAGGACCTTGCCGTCCCCCACCTTTTCGCGGATGGCCGCCACCTGGGTCTCGATGAACGAGTCCATGACCCAGTCGCCTTTGCAGCCGCAGGCGTCCCGGACAAAGGAGCGGATGACCTTGGCGCCCTCTTTCGAGTGCATGACTTCCGGGTGGAACTGCACGGCGTACAGGCCCGCTTCCACGTTTTCCATGGCCGCCACGGGGCAGTCCTTCGTGTGGGCGGAGATGCGGAACCCTTCGGGCGCTTCGGCGATGTAGTCTGTGTGGCTCATCCACATGACGGTGCGGCCGGGCCGGTCACAGCCGGTGACCTCCTTGCCGTATTCCGGCAGGGCGACATACTGAAGGATGCCGTCGTGGTCGTCCACGACCACTTCGGTCTTGCCGTACTCCGAGACCGGAGCGGTCCTGACGGGCGCGCCGAGCAGGTGCGCCATGAGCTGGGCGCCGTAGCAGATGCCGAGGACCGGGATGCCGAGCTCCAGGATGGCCGGGTCATAGGTGGGCGATGCCGGGTCGTAGACCGAATTCGGTCCGCCGGTGAAGATGATGCCCTTGTAGTTTTTGGCTTTGATCTCTTCGAGGGGAGTGGTGTAGTTCAGAACTTCCGCGTACACATTCTGCTCGCGCACGCGCCGGGCAATGAGCTGGTTGTACTGCCCGCCGAAGTCCAGAACGAGGATGGTTTCATTCATGAGGTGGATCGCCCCTTCAGTTACATGAAAAAAGTTTATGGGAAATTTTACCACGCTACCGTGGAACTGCGCAATATTTATCTGTATAATAGATAGGAAATCTTTTGACGACATTTTATTGGAGGTACTGTTATGATCGATATCAGAAGACCGGACGATATGGTCCGCATCACCACCCCCGAACTGGCCGACGCGTTCATCGAGGAGCAGATCGCCCTCATCCGGGAACAGGTCGGCGACAAGAAAGTCCTGCTGGCCCTGTCCGGCGGTGTCGACTCCTCCGTCGTGGCGGCCCTGCTCATCAAGGCCATCGGCGACCAGCTGGTCAGCGTCCATGTCAACCACGGTCTCCTGCGCAAGGGCGAGCCCGAGCAGGTCATTGAAGTCTTCCGCAACCAGCTGAAGGCGAACCTCATCTACGTCGACGCGGTCGACCGGTTCCTGGACCTGCTCGCCGGTGTGGACGACCCCGAGCAGAAGAGACATATCATTGGCGAAGAGTTCATCAACGTCTTCGCGGAGGAAGCCCGCAAACTGGACGGCATCGAGTTCCTGGCCCAGGGCACCATCTGGCCCGACATCCTCGAGTCCGAAGCCGGCATCAAGGCGCACCACAACGCCGGCGGCCTGCCCGAAGACCTGCAGTTCGACCTGGTGGAGCCCGTCCGCATCCTCTACAAGGACGAAGTCCGCGTCGTCGGCGAGCAGCTGGGCCTGCCCGACAACATGGTCTACCGTCAGCCGTTCCCCGGCCCCGGCCTGGGCGTCCGCTGCCCCGGCGCCATCACCAGAGACCGTCTGGAAGCGGTCCGCGAGTCCGACGCCATCCTCAGAGAGGAGTTCGCGAAGCACGGCCTCGAAGGAAAAGTCTGGCAGTACTTCACCGTGGTCCCGGATTTCAAGTCCACCGGCATCACGGACGGCAAGCGCACGTTTGACTGGCCCTGCATCATCCGCGCCATCAACACGACCGACGTCGTCGAAGTCACCGTGGAGCACCTCGACCCGGCGCTCATGGACCACCTGGCCATGCGCATCACGACCGAGGTCGAAGGCATCAACCGTGTCCTCTACGACTTCACCCCGAAGCCGCCCGCAACGGTCGAATACGAATAAAAAGAAAGCCCGCCGAAAGGCGGGCTATTTCGTTACTTTTTGCGGTAAATGATCTCTTCACGGGCAGGGCCGTTGGACACCATGGTGACCGGGGTCTCCAGTTCTTTCTCGATGAAGTCGATGTAGTCTCTGGTCTCCTGCGGCAGGTCTTCGTAGTTGCGGATGCCGCGGATGTCGCAGTGCCAGCCCTTGAAAGTCTTGTAGACGGGTTTGGCCTTCTTCAGACGCGGGGTGACCGGGAAGTCTCTGGTCTCTTCCCCGTCGATCTCGTAGGCGACGCAGACTTTGAGCTCTTCCAGATAGGACAAACAGTCGAGGGCCGTGATGACCACTTCGGTGGCACCCTGGGTCAGGACGCCGTAACGGGTGGCGACACAGTCGAACCAGCCGACTCTTCTCGGGCGGCCGGTGGTGGCGCCGAACTCACCCTTGTCGCCGCCGTGCATGCGCAGCTCATTGGCCTCTTTCTCGTCGAGGATCTCGGAGGTGAACTCTCCGGCGCCGACGGCGGAAGAATAGGCCTTGGTGACACAGACGATGTCCTCGATGGCGTAGGGCGGGATGCCCGCGGCGCCGACGCAGCCGTAGCCGGCCAGCGTCGAGGAGGACGTGACCATGGGATAGATGCCGGAGTCGGTATCTTTCAGCGTGCCCAGCTGGCCTTCGAGAAGGATCTTCTTGCCGTCCTTCAGAGCCTGGCGCAGGTACTTGTTGGTGTCGATGACGTGGTCCTTGATAGCCTCTCTCCAGGTGACGAGCTTTTCAAAGAGTTCGTCCTCGTCGATGAGGGGCTTGTGGTAGACGTGCTCGAGCTGAAGGTTCTTGACCTCCACGATGCGGTGGATCTTATCTTTCAGGTATTCGTCGTCATAGAGTTCGCAGACCTGGAAGCCGATCTTGGCGACCTTGTCCGAGAAGAACGGCGCAATGCCGGAGTGGGTGGAGCCGAAGGCGTCCTTGCCGAGGCGCTCTTCCTCATAGCAGTCGAAGTCCACATGGTAGGGCATGACGATGTTGGCCCGCTCGGAGACATAGATCTTCGGTTCGGGGACACCGGCTTCCACGACCTGTTTCACCTCTTTGATGAACTTCTCGACGTCGAAGGCCATGCCGTTGCCGATGATGTTGACGGTGTCCGGGTTGCAGACGCCGCTGGGCAGCGTGTGCAGCGAGAACCTGCCGTAATCATTGATGATGGTGTGGCCGGCATTGGCGCCGCCCTGGAAGCGGATGACAATGTCGGACTCCGCGGCGAACATGTCTGTGATCTTGCCTTTTCCTTCGTCGCCCCAGTTGCCGCCTACGATCGCTTTGACCAT
>CAJGDU010000131.1 GCA_904502175.1 Clostridiaceae bacterium | reverse complement strand
GGAGCGCCGGGCGAACTCCGACATGGATATCGCCTTCGCCATGTACCCCACCACCATCGACCAGCTCATGACCATCGCCGACGCCGGCGCGCTCATGCCGCCGAAGTCCACCTGGTTCGAGCCAAAGCTCCTCTCCGGGCTCTTCATCCACGAATTAGACTAAAAAAATCCCTGCTGCAGACGCAGCAGGGATTTTTTATTATGGTTACTGGACTTTGCCGTCCTTGATGGTCTTGCCCTGATAGGTGCCGTTGTAGCTGAAGTCGACTTTGCCGTTCTTCACATACCAGGTACCATATTCGTTCTTGTAAAGACCGTTGGCTTTGAAGTTGACCTTCGAGTCTTCGACTCTCCACCAGCCGTATTCGTTCTTGAACACGCCGGTCTCCTTGAAGGTGACTTTGCCCTTCGTGGTCTTCCACCAGCCGTACTGGTTCTTGTAGATGCCGTTGGCTTTGAAGTTGACCTTGGACTTTTCAACTCTCCACCAGCCGTAATCGTTCTTGAACACGCCGGTCTCGTCGAAGGTGACTTTACCGTCGGTCGTCTTCCACCAGCCGTAGTCATTCTTGTAAATGCCCTGGGCTTTGAAGTTGACCTTCGAGTCTTCAACTCTCCACCAGCCGTAATCGTTCTTGAACACGCCGGTCTCGTCGAACGTGACCTTGCCGTTGGTCGTCTTCCACCAGCCGTTCTCATTCTGGTAAATGCCCTGGGCGTCGAAGTTGACCTTGCCGTCCTCGACTCTCCACCAGCCGTAGTCGTTCTTGTCGACGCCGGTGTGTTTCGTGTCGATCACGCCGTCGGTGTAATAATACCAGTTGCCGTCCTCAGCGGCCTCATTGGCCAGACCGGTAAACTTGGTTTCTTCCTCGCCGTAATAGGTCAGCGTCTTGACGGTGGGCTCCAGATAACCGGAGACATAGCACACGACCTTGATGATGGTCTTCGGCGCATCGGTGAACTCGTAGATGTTGTAGAGTTTCGCTTTTTCCGGATCGAGATAATCCTTGTCATCCGTGCGGTTCTGTGCCCAGTTGTACATGGTGTCAGCGTACGTCGGGTCTTTCGGCTCCGTGCCGTCAGTAGAAACGGTGTAGTGGATGGCGCCTTCATAGACACCTGCGGGAAGGTCGAGGTCGAAGTTCAGCTTATCGCCTTTCTTGACCTTGGAACCGTCCGCGATGGTCGGGGTCATTCCGGTGTACTCTTTCGCTCCATCCTTCGTGACAGTGATCTTGTTGATGTATTTGATGTAGTAGCTCAGATTCTGTTCCTGCGGATCGACCTGTCCGAATACACTGCGGATATTGGTCTTGCCCGCCTTAATGCTGAGGATGTAAGGAACTTCGTATTTATCTTTATACTGTGCTTCCGTCGTTCCTTTATAATCGTTGGTCGGTTTGCCGTTCGGGAACGCATAGCGGGTCCGTTTGATTTCCTTCACAGTAACATCGAGTCCTCTGTTGTCAGAAGCATCGAAGCGGACGACATCGTTGTCGCCAAGAGCATCGAGATCGATGCCGGCCTTCGCGAGAACAGTCTTTACTGTGGGGCCCCAAAGCTCTTCAGAAGAGTAAGTCGGGAATGTGTTGCTGTTGGTATAGGTATATTTCTTGGAACCCTCTTCCTGCCAGAAGGTATCCAGTTCGTTGTAGGAGAAGCCCTTCGACGTGCCGTCCGGGGCAATGACCTCAACGTCGGGTACATTGATGTAAAGCTGTGCAGGCTCTTTGAACTTGAAGAACTTGCCATTGGTCTGTTCGTCTTTTGTTTTCTGGCCAAAAACAAACTGGAGATAATCGCCTTTGTTTGACGCAGTGATTTTGAAACCAGGCTTTGTGGTGTCAGCCTGAACGCCATCATCGTCAAAGAAGTATCTTTCCTCTGTCAGTGTAGCTTTCGTCAGTTCAGTCTCATAGCCAGAGTCTTTGAATACGACCTTAGTCAGATTCGAAGCGGCTTCCCAATCCTTGTCTTTCTTGACCGCTTCCATGAGCTGAGTGAACGGATAGATGGCCGTGTTGAACGAATCGTATGTTCCGGCACTGTTGATCGTAGAATAGCTGTACGTCTTAGTTGCCTGGCTGATGCCATCGACCATCTCGTCATAGGAAACGGAGCCGACAGACTTGTCATTCCAGAATACTTCGATTCCGTCTTTTGTCGTCGGTTCATCCGGGGTTTCTTCCGGTGTGGTGATCTTGACAGTAGCATTACCCGCGCCGTCAAATCTCACAAAGTTGCCACTGGTGCTCTCGTCAGCAGTCTTCTGCCCGTAAACAAACATGAAATAGGTTTTATCCTTAACATGCATGAAGCCGGGTTTGACTGTGGCAACAGCAGCGCCGTCCTTGTAATAGCTTCGGGTCTCGTCCAGTTCTGCTTTTGTCAAGCTTCCGGGTTTCTCATAGACGGGGTCTTTCAGTTCGACAGTCGTCTCGGCAGGAGCACTTTCCCATGCATCCTGTTTGCCGACTTCTTTGAGAAGTTTATTGAAATAATAAACTTTACCGACAGACTCGCCCTTGTTGTTGGAGTAAGTCTCATCGTCGAACTTCTGGACATGTTCGTCCATCTTGTCATATGTGACCATTCCGACTTTTTCGCCGTTCCAGTACACTTCAATGCCTTCTCCGGTGCTCCAGGCGACTGCGCCGACCGAGAACAGAGAAAGCATCATGACAAGCGCAACAAAGAGAGCACTTACCCGATTCTTCATTGTTTTCACATACTTCACTCCTTACATTTTGTTTGTGACAAAAACTTATTGTATTGATAAAAAAACAGACTTCCGGAGAAGTCTGTCAAAATACGATATAAGACTTCTTCTCAACAAGGAAGGCGTGACCGTTTCCCGTCACACCCCGGCCGGGTCTCCATGGCATTCGCTTTAGGAAACAGGGCTCGAAGTAACATTTGTTGTTTTAAAGGGATATTATCATTTTATGCATTATTTAAGATAAATGTCAATAAACATAATCTTTACAGGTCCGGGGGAACACAGATGGGGCGATCGACCCCCTCTACATTCTTCAGGGAAAGCTCCGTATCATAGAGCGTTCGGAGGGTCTCCTCGGTGACGATCTCCTCCGTTTTCCCGGTGACCAGTGTGCCGTTCCGGTCCAGGATGGCGGTCGTGCCGCCGAGCAGGATGGCGTGGTCCGGGTCGTGTGTCGTAATGATGATGGCATACCCTTTTTCCCGCAGGCCTTTTATGAGCCGCAGCGTCTTCAGCTGGTTGCCGTAGTCCAGATGGGCCGTGGGCTCGTCGAACAGGATGGCCTTCGGCTCGGCCACGATGGCCCGGGCAATGGTCGCCTGCTGGCGCTCACCGCCGGAGATCTCCGTATAGGGTTTGTCTTTGAGCTCCAGGATGCCGATCTCTTCCAGCGTCCGGTCCACCAGTTCGAAATCCTCCGGGTCCGGACGCGCGAACATGCCGACGGTCGGTGCGCGTCCCATGAGGACAAAATCGCGGACCGTATAAGAAAACGCGGGGACATGGTTCTGCGGCACGTAGCTCAGGATCTTTGCCACTTCTTTCGGCTTCAGTTCGCCCGCCTTTTTCCCGCAGAGCGTGATGGTGCCCTCGTCCGGGGTCAGGAGAACGGCGATACAGTTGAGCAGCGTGCTCTTCCCTGCCCCGTTGGGTCCGAGAATGGTCATGACCTCCCCTTCTTCCAGGGTGAGGTTGATGTTTTTCAGGACCGTTTTTTGGGACTTCTCGTAAGAAAAGCTCAGGTTTTCCACTTGGATGATACTCATGACAGGGACCTCCTTTGCCGATAAAGGAGCAGGGCGTAGAAGGGCGCGCCGATGAGTCCGGTCAGGATGCTGACCGGCATTTCCATCACGGTCAGAGACCGAGTAATGGTATCGACGAGCAGCAGGAAGATGCCGCCCAGGAGACCCGCTGCCGGAATGAGCTTCGTATTGTTGGGTCCCACGAACATGCGCGCGAAATGCGGGATGACCAGACCGACCCAGCCGATGGTGCCCGAAATGCAGACCGCGCTGGCGGTCATGAGGGTGGCGCAGGCAATGGCGATGTTCCGCAAGACGTTGATGTTGGCGCCGAGGCTCCGCGCCTCGGTCTCGCCCATCGAGAGGATGTCCAGCCACCAGGACATGGCAAACAGGATGATGGCCGGGACCAGCATGGTCGGCAGGACGCCGCCGATTTCCGGAAGCGTGACATAGGAAAAGCTGCCCATGGTCCAGTACGTG
>CAJGDU010000130.1 GCA_904502175.1 Clostridiaceae bacterium | reverse complement strand
CAAGCCCGTGCTGCTCATTTTGGTCGGGACCGTGCTCGTACCCGTGGCCGTGCTGGCCCTCGGTGTGGTCATGGAGTTCATCGCCCAGGCCATTACCGTGGTCATCAGTTTTGTGACAGGTCCCATCCTGGCATTTGCCATAAGGACCTACGCCACGTACATCGGCACTGTCATCCACGAGTTCTCGCACGCCGCGTTCGCGCTGGCCACCGGGGCGAAGGTGAACAAGATCACCCTCATCCCCCACGGCACCACGCTCGGCAGTGTGGAGTACACGCCCCGCGGAAACAGTTTCTTCCAGGGGCTGCAGAAGAGCCTCAGCGCCGTGGCCCCCACCCTGGTGGGCACCCTGCTCCTCTTCCTGCTCTTCACGGAAGTCCGGCCGCAGCTCACCGAAGTCTGGCACCACGTGCTGTTCTGGTAACTGGCCCTCAGCATCCTGTTCCACATGGACCTGAGCCTCACGGACCTTCGGAACTTCTTCTCCGGCATCTGGTCCTTCCTGGCCTTCAGCCTCGTCGTCACCGTCGTCCTGTACCTGGTCTTCGGCACCGACCCGCTGAAAGACTTCTCCCGGCAGCTCATTGAGCAGTACGGCGACCCGGCGCTGGTCACATAGAATTGTGCACTTTCACGGAAGTGCACATTTTATTTTGTCCATTTTGCCAATTCAAATGTAGTTCGGACAAATGTCATAATAAAACCGTAAGCTGACGGCACCCCGGTGCCGTCCTGGATTGTGAGTTATGAAAAAGGAGTGACATGCTATGCTGTTCGGAGACGGCTCCGCTGCCGCAATGGCTGCTGCGGAAGCTGCAAAAGCTGCAGTACGAAGTGTAGACAACTTCGACTGGACTTTCATCACCCTGCTGGCCCTGGTCATCGTGGGTGTATGGATCCCCATGTGGAAGAAGAAAAAGTACAACGCCATCGCCGGCGCGCTGGCCCTGTACGGTGTCCACTGGTTCTATGAGATCATGAACGCGGTCATCTGCCATTTCTCGGGCTATGCCCTGTGGCACGTGTCCCCCGAAAGCACCAGCTTCATCCTGCTGGTCGGCGTTTCGTGGGAGCTCTCCCTCATGTTCTCCATCGCGGGCTTCATGTCCGTCGAGCTGCTGCCGGAAGACAAGAACAAGAAGATCCTCGGCATCAACAACCGCGTGCTGTTCGCCATCGGCAACGCCGCGTTCTTCTCCATCTTCGAGATCTTCCTCGCCTCCACCCCGGCCTTCATCTGGGTCTACAAATGGTGGGGCGCGCTGCCGGTCTTCATTACGACCTACATCCCGTTCTTCCTGGCCGCGAACCTTACGTACGACATGAAACGCGAAACCCAGAAGAAATGGCTTGCCTGCCTGTGGGGCCTCGATGCGCTTCTGCTCATCATCCTCATTCCGCTGGGCATCATTTAAGTCATATCTGCTTCCTTCTAAAAGAAGAGCACATCGCCGAGGCGATGTGCTTTTTCTTTTCTGCTTATTCTTTTGCGGCGGCTCTGGCGTCTGCCTTCGCCTTGCCCTCTTCCACGAGCTCCGGGTCCGGAGGCAGGAGGAGTTTCTGGGCAATGAAGAACACGATGGTCTGGATGATGCCGCACGGGATGAGCAGGATGAGCCGTGCGAGCGGATGGATCCATTCCCAGGGTGCCCGGATGATGTACGGGTAAAGGATGCCCTGCAGCCAGGTCACGAACACGATGGTGAGGACCATGATGACGAAGTACAGAACGAAGTGCCAGCGCGGCGCGGAGGACTTGAAGGTGTACTTCTTGTTCATGATGTAGCAGAAGATGTTCGCGGCGATGTTCGCGAGGAAGAAGGGCAGCATATAGCCCCAGGTGACGGTGCCGTCGACGATGTACTTGGCGGCGTCCGCCGCGCCGGCCGTGGTCGCGGTGTCGAACAGCGTCTCCTCCTGGTAGAGGAAGTCCAGCCAGTTCGGCAGCGGCGTGGTCAGCCGGTCGAAGAAGACCGGGAACACATACTGCAGGATGCCCTGGATGACACCGCCCGCGCCGCCGATGCCCATGAACTTCACGAGCTGCCACAGCGTGAGCAGGATGCCCGAGAGGCCTGCCAGCTTCTGCCCCATTGTCAGTTTCTCTTCCGGAGTCTGTTCGAGTTTGGTTTCGTCTGCCATAGTCAACGCCCCTTCTCTTTTGATTCGCCTTCATTTTACCACAAACCGAACGGCCGTGGTTGTATCCACAAACGTTTTTGTGCTAAACTGCCCATAAGAAAGAAGAAAGGCGGTGACAGAATGAAGATATCCGGTGCCATCATCGACCTCGACGATACGCTCGTCAGTTCGGAATGGGTGTGGGACGGCATTCCCGAGAAGTTCTTAAAGCGGCACGGCAAGACGCCGGAGCCGGGGCTGGACGCGAAGCTCGTCAAGCTCAACACCGCGCAGATCGGCGAGTACTTCAAGCAGAACTACTTTCAGGACTCCCGGCGGAGCGCCAAGAGCATCATTTGGGAGTTCGGCCTCATGGGCGCCCCCTACTACTTCTTCAAGGTCCCGCTGAAGCCGGGCGCGAAAGAGCTTTGCAAGCAGCTCCACGAGCAGGGCGTGAAACTCATGGTCCTCACCGCCAACGAAAAGACCCTTGTTCGCGCGGCCATGCGCCGCACCGGCATCCTCAAGTACTTCGACATCATCCTCGTCGGCTCCGACCCGGAGAACGCGAAGGACAACCCGAAGGCGTTCGAGAACGCCCGGAAGGTCCTCGGCACCCCGAAGGAGGAGACCGTCGTCTTCGAGGACTCCCTCTACGCGGTCCGCACCGCCCGCTCCGCCGGCTTCCCGTGCATCGTCATGCTGGGCGAAAAACACACGCCGGAGGAAGTCGAGGAGTTCCGGCAGCTCACCGAGTTCGCGGTCACCGACTTCCACGACATCCTGAGTGAGCTGGAAGGGCCGAACGCATAACACAAAACAAAAAAAGACCTGACTCCGACGAGCCAGGTCTTATTCTTATTCTCAGTCTTTGATCATGGGGGCATCTTTGCCGGTGGCCTTGCGCCACTCTTTGTACTTGTCGATTTCGCCGGAGACGGACTTTCTGACGAAGTTCAGGACCGCGGCGTCGTCGATGATGCCGATGACGGGGATGGTGTCCGGAATGAGGTCCAGCGGAGAAATGGTGTACAGCGCGCCGAACAGGATGAGGGCCATGTTGCGCTTGGAGATCTGGCGATACTCCTTGTACATGTAGTCGCGGACCAGCAGGATGGAAATGCGGGCGGTCTCGACATAGTCGACATAGTCTTCGCCCTTCCCGCCGGGCACTTTCTTCAGAAGGCCTTCTGCCTTCCCCAGAATGTTGTTGATGCGAGCCTCGTCCTCAAGCAGGTCGTAGACTTTCGCATAAGCGACTTTCAAAAGGCCGGTGAGTTTCGCGACATCTTTGACTGTAGGCATAGAGTTACCTCCTAAAGTAAATAAAATATTTCCCAAATATTATAACACAGCTTTACTGGACTTTGCCACCGTTTACCTGATAGGTCTTGCCGGCGAAGTCATAGGGACCGGTATAGGAGAAGTCCGCTTTGCCGTCCTTGATGCACCAGGTGCCGTATTCGTTCATGGCGAGTCCGTTGTAGGACGTGTCGAGCTGACCGTCTTTGAAGACGCCCCAGACGCCGTTCTCCTTGGTGACGAGCGTATCGTTCATCTGGTACTCTTCCTGGCTGCTGAGCACTTTGCGGATGCCGAGCTTCATGTCGGTGATATAGGAGCCGAAGTCGATCTCCTTCAGTTCCGCGATCTTCTCCTGGATGGCGTTCAGCGAAGCCGGCCGTTCGGGGGCCTCGAACTTCACGTTCTCCTTCGCCTTGTCCATGACATCCTGAAGCTTGGAGGTGGTGGTGACGTCCGCGACGGGCTTTCCGCTGGTCAGGACTTCCGTGGCTTTGTCGATGAGTTTTCCGACTTCCGCCGTCTGGTCCGTAATGCGGGTGACTTCCGAGCCGAAGGTCTGAATGGCGTTCATCATTTCGTCGGACGCGGACTTGCAGCCGCTGAACAGGGCCAGCACGAGCGACAGGGCCAGCGCCAGCACAACAATACGTTTTTTCATACTACTTTCTCCTTCTCAATTTAACCTGCGGGCGATGTGCCTCACAGTTTGAATACCACTTGTGTGCCTTCGTCGATGAGTTTCGCGAAGGTCTCTCCGTCGGACGCGTTGCCGACGACCGACCCGTAATGGGTGGGGATGACGACTTCGGGCGCCATCTCGT